>SUVY01000058.1 GCA_015061775.1 Lentisphaerota bacterium
GCGACTTCGGTTTGTTCTCGGATTTAACATAAATCCATTTTTATCAAGAGGCAAACCACTTTTTGTTTTTCAGGCATAAAAAATGAGAGACCTCTTGTGTCTCTCATAATATCTTGAAAGGGTGAGATCCGCCGTCGCCAAGGCTATGGCGGGACAAGGGGACAAGAATAACGAAGCCGACGTTCGGCTTCTTTTCTCGCGAAAAGAAGTTTTCCCGCTTTCTTTCGCATCATCTCCCCATATCGGGAACAAAGCTTAAGGAATATTACACTTTATTTTGTCGTCTCGGCTGCCATTTTCCGCAAAGCTACTGCGTGATTGCAGGTGAGGGCGTCAACGCCTGCGGCTGCCATAGCCAAGCCTTTTTCGTCGGTGTTGACTCCCCAGGCAACGACGCGCAGACCTTTTGCGCGTAACGCATCAACAAAAGATTTGTCCGCCCGGAGATCGGCTTTGAAACTTACTCCGCTGAAATTATGTTCGCGGCATAAATCAGCGACCTCATCGGCGGACGGAAATCTTCCGTAGCGTTTTTCAAGGTCGATCAGCAGTACACGTGAAACATCAGGAAATATTTCATTGGCAAGTTCAAGTGTCTCGATTTCGAAAGAGCTCAATCCGATGAGTTTTCCGAGCGCAAGGTGTTTGTCGATCAACTGGCGCAGTTCGGTGAGGTCAAATGGTTTTCCTTTGAGTTCGATCTGGATGAATTTGCCGGGCATCAACAGTTCGAGGGCTTCGGATATAAGCGGAACCGGATGAGCTTCGCACAACTCCTGGTATGTGTGATCGGCAACTTCGATGTCTTTGCCTGCGACTCTTGCCAGAGAGGCGTCATGGACGCATACGATACGGTGGTCGGAAGTCATACGGATATCAAGTTCAATACCGTCTGAGTCGCGTTCCATGGCAAGGGCAAATGCGGCGATAGTATTTTCCGGAGCGTCATCCGATTCTCCGCGATGAGATAAAAAGAGAGTTTTGTTCATTATTTTACCGGGATAAAGAGTTATTGTGATATTATTGTTTTAAAATTTACTGCCGCATGATATCTTTGTCAAGTAGAAAACTCCAGTTTGTCATCAATTAGCTGAAAAGTTTTATGGTCAACAAAAAAATTCAGCAGTTTGTGCTCATTAAACTGATGGAAAGGATGAGGAAGGGACAATATCAGCTTATCTTGTATTTTTCAGTTGCCGGTGCTATATTAACTTTGAGTTATATTCTCATTAAGAGCGATTTTTAAAGGAGAGCGATATTATGCAGCAAACTATCACCCGCACCGAGCAGATACCCTTTTACCGTCACTATGATATCATCGTTGCCGGAGGAGGCGTAGCCGGAGTCGCCGCCGCGCTTGCCGCAGCCCGTGAAGGCAAAAAAGTTCTGCTCATTGAAAAAAACTGCATTCTCGGAGGTCTCGCCACGATAGGACATGTCAATTTGTTTGTTCCCATGTGCAACGGCCGCGGAAAACAGATCATTGCCGGAATGGCTGAGGAGCTTTTGAGATTGTCGATCCGTTACGGTTATGATACTATTCCTGAGGAGTGGAAATCAGGAGAGCCCTCCGAGCCGACAGGTGTCCGTTATATCACCCGCTTTTCTCCGTGGATATTTGCCCTTGCGATGACTGATATTTTGAGTTCGACCGGAGTCGATATTCTCTTTGACACCATCGTGACCGATGTTATAATGAACGGCAATATCTGTGACGGATTGCTTATTCAAAATAAATCAGGACGCTCCTATTGCACGGCATCGGCATACATCGACGCCACTGGAGACGCGGATATCCTCTACCGCGCCGGAGTTCCCACGGTGCAGGGAAAAAACTACTTCACCTATTACGGTTTTGCCGCCACGGTTGACTCCTGCCGCAAGGTTGCCGAGACAGGCAACTTCGCCTTCCTCAATGCCGGAGGCGTTCATGGCGGACGCATAAACCTTTATGGAAAAAATCAGCCGGCAGATGTTCCCCTTTATACGGGAACTGATGGAGAAGGTGTTTCAGATTATCTTGTGAGAAATCAGCTTCTGATGTTTGAAAACTTGAAAAACGAGCCGTTGAAGTCGCGCGAGATACTTTCGATTCCTATCATGCCGCAGTTCCGTACAACGCGCCGGATCGACGGAAACTTGACGTTGAAAGAGAGCGATGCCTACCGCCATTTTGACGACTCAGTGGGAGCGATTTGCGACTTTGACCGCCGTGATTACCTGTATGAGATTCCCTACGGAACAATGGTGCACGACGGATTTCCCAACCTGATAACAGCTGGACGATCTGTTTCCGGAGAGGGCTATGCATGGGACATTTTGCGTGTGATACCGCCTGCTATTGTGTCCGGACAGGCGGCTGGACTTGCTGCTGTGCAGTCTGCCGACTCGGGAATCGGACTTGATAAGCTTCCGATCGAGCCGCTGCAGAGAGCGATGGCAAAAGGAGGTAATCAGATCCACTTTGACGACGCCCTTGTTCCCGAAGGAAAACAGGAAGCCGCCGACACCAAAGCCGATATCGGACATATTTAAAGTAGAAAATAGCGAAGGGATAGAAGGAGATACTTTATGTCAGCCGTTACCATCGATAACGGAGTTTTCTGTGCCGACATCACTCCGGAAACAGGAGCGAATGTCATATCATTACACCATATCCCTTCCGGAACCAGACTGCTCCGCGAGCCGTCGAATATGCAGGAGTTAGCCGAATTTCCTGAGCAATACGGACTGCCTGTGTTGTTTCCGCCGCTGCGTATAGATAACGGACGTTTTGTTTTCGAGGGTAAGAGCTGCCAACTTCCGTTGAATGATGCGGATAATAACAATCATATCCACGGAGTTGCGGTCGGCAGACCGTGGAGTGTGACTGCAAAGAGTGCCGCATCAGTTGAACTCGAATTTGTTTTCGACTCAGGAAGCCCTGAGTATGAGGGATTTCCATTTGTATTTACGCTTGAGAGGAGCGTATCTCTTACTGCGACCGGATTGCTTGACCGCATGAGAGTTATCAATAATGGGGATTGCAATATGCCGCTGGGGCTGGGGTATCACTCGATATTTCCGGCAAGCCCGGTTCAGGTGCGTTTCAGCGCGGGAGAGTGCCAGTTCGAGATAGGAGAGCGTTATCTTCCAACCGGACAGAGTATTCCGTGGGACACCATTGATCCCCGCCAATGGTTCAATCCCGATGGAGTCAATGTTGGATTCCATACGCGCTCGGAAAAGTTGCTCCTTGAGGATGGAACTCTTTTGCACGGAGCCGAGCTCCGTTATGAGACTGGCGTTTTGCGCTATATTACCGATGAAAAGTTCGGTTACTGGTACACATGGAACAAGCGTGGGGATGGGGACTTTATCTCACTTGAACCCATGAGCTGGCAGGCCAATGCCCTCAATCTTGATTTGCCCTACGGGGAAACCGGAGTCCGCGTACTTCCCCCAGGAGCCGATATCATGTTCAGTAATGAACTTGTATTTATTCCGTTTGATAAAAAGTAATACCAAAGTAAAACAGGGGATATTTTATTGTATCTTTTATACGAAAGAAACGTTTTTTTTATTGCAGGTGGGATATGCTGACGGATTATGATTTAGAGTTTGAAATCGCTGGATTTGTAAAGCGGTATATTGAAAAATCTGGGGAGTTTTGTTCTCTTGAGGATATTTCTCTTCAATTTTCCATTTCGATCCGTGAAGCGCGCCGGATACTTCATTTGCTGCACGCTTACCGCAAGCTTGATTTTATGACGTTTTGTTCTGTCATCAGCAAATATTACAAAGCCAATATTTGGTGCGGCGAGGTCGTTCCTGTCTTCGGAGACCGGGGAGACGTCTCTTATCTCGTATCCGACAACAGTCTGAAAGCTGCCGGCATATTGAAAGGAGATCTGCTCATTCCCCGTACCGAAAACAGCTCAACGCTGACAGGAGATGTCATCATAATCAAACGCGATGAACGCCTTTTCGCTAAAGTTTATGTCGGAGAAACCGCCCGTAGGCCGAAAAAAGAGATATCCAGATACTTAATCAAGTCCGGAGATATTTGGATCGCATCAGTTTCCTCGTTTTGCCGCAAACATGAAATTTGATTTTTTGTCCGGCTTATGCGCCTTGGGCTGCTTCAAACTCCGTTAATAAAACGCGCTTGCGAATGTTATTGCCGCGGGGTTGCTTTTTGTGCGGGGAGAGTGTATATTATCTTGTGTAATATCCGTATATACATTATTATTTAAGTACAAGGTGTAATCATGTCAGATGCAAATCGTTTGAAAGTCGGTGTCATCGGAGTCGGTGCTCTCGGACGCCATCACGCCCGCCTCTACGCACAGAGCTCCAATGCCGAAGTTGTCGGAATTTTTGACGTTCAGAAAGAGTCCGCAGAAAAGGTCGGTGCCGAATTCGGACTTACTGTTTTTGACTCCTGGCAGGAGCTTGCCTCAAAGTGCGATGCCCTCAGCGTTGCCGTTCCTGCTACTTATCACGCTTCTACAGTTCTTCCTCTTCTTGAGATGGGCAAGCACGTTCTCGTTGAAAAACCCATCAACTGCGATGTCAACGGAGCTAAAGAGATGGTTGCCGCCGCTGAAAAGAACAACGTCGTGCTCGGAGTCGGTCATACAGAGCGTTTCAATCCGGCTATGGATTATCTCGCATCAATGAATGTCAAACCCCAGTTTATCGAGATCCACCGTCTTGCTCCTTATCCGCCGTCACGCCCGGGACTGCACCCGCGCGGAACCGAGGTGAGTGTCATCCTCGACCTGATGATCCACGATATCGACCTTGTGCTCGCTCTGGCGAACAGCGAAGTGGAGTCATTCGATGTGTCAGGCGCTGCGGTGCTCAGTCCGGGCGAAGATATCGCGAGTGTCCGTATCCGTTTTGCCAACGGCTGCTGCGCCAACGTTACGGCGAGCCGTATCAGCGCAACTCCCATGCGCAAAGTCAGAGTGTTCGGCAAAGATATCTGCTGCTCAATGGATTTCGGTTCTCCCACCGGATGTATAACTTCTGTCAAAGATGGAGCTCTGGTCAGGGAAAACGTCGAGTTTGCCGCAAAAAATGCTCTTGCCGAAGAGCTTGAAGATTTTATCCGTGCGGTGAAAGCCTCCAAGGAGTGCGGAAAAGTCGTTCCGACTAAAGTTTCCGGAGCTCAGGGACTTGCCGCGCTCGAACTCGCTGTCGCCTTTGAAGAGGCGGCTCGTAAAAACAACCAGAAGGCTGGTTTCTGATAATCATTTCCTGAAAAATCATGTCAGAAGTAAATATCAGGACAGGCTGCAAAATAAATCTGTATCTGCAAGTCACCGGCAGGCGCAGTGACGGTTATCACACCCTCTCTACGCTGTTTCTGCCGGTGTCTGGATTGTTTGATACCATAACATGCGATTTCGACAGTGCTCCCGGAATAGAGATGATATCCCTTGATCCGGCAGTTCCTTCCGGAAAAGACAACCTCATCAGCCGCGCCGCCGCAAGTTACGCAGAACGCACTGGAGTCTCTCCTTCATGGCGTTTTGTTCTCGATAAAAAAATTCCGGTTGCGGCAGGACTTGGCGGAGGCAGTTCAAATGCCGCCGGAGTTCTCCGCGTGCTGAATGAAAAATACGGTTTGCTCTCTCAGGCAGAGCTTTCCGCTCTTGCCGCGAAGCTCGGAGCCGATGTTCCTTTTTTTCTTGATCCGGTTCCGGCATGGGCAGAAGGAATAGGCGATGAGCTTGTTCCGCTTGAAAGAGACCACGTTCCGCTGCATATTGTCCTTGTGAACCCGGGATTTCCCGTAGGAGTTCGCTGGTCATACGGCAAACTTGATCCGCAATCATTTACCAGCGCCGATCAGGAGGCGAAGGCGGCATTAACGGAAGCCTTTGTTTCAGGTGATGTTCCTGCGATCGCAAAATCATGCCGCAATGATCTCGGTGACGCTCTGTGGAAAAAGTTTCCCTTGCTTTACCTTTTGCGTGGAGCGATGCTCTCAGCTGGAGCAGAAGCAGTACAGGTTTCCGGAAGCGGTCCTACGATTTTTGCCGTCTGCCGCTCGCTTGAGTTACAGCGCAAAGTTGCAGACGCTGTGCGGACTGATTTCGGTATCCACTCCGGTCTGCGGGTATTCGAGTGTGTAGTTTGATGGAGTATAAATAATGAAAAAAGCTTTTTTTCTTGACCGTGACGGTGTAGTTGTAGAGCAGGTGCATTATCTTTGTGATCCTGAACAGACCGTCCTTGAAAAAGGGGTTGCACAGGCGATTTCTAAAATGCACGCCTTGGGGTATCTCGTTGTCGTCGTGACCAATCAGTCGGGCGTCGCCCGCGGAAAGTTTACGATGAAAGAGGTCGAAGCCGTCCATCAGAAAATATCCGAACTGCTTGCCCGTGAGGGTGAAAAAATCGATGCATTCTATATTTGTCCCCACCATCCGGATTTTGACGGAGCTTGCGATTGCCGCAAACCGGCTCCGGGACTGCTGCTCAAAGCGGCAAAGGATCTGGATATAGATATCGCATCAAGCATTATGGTCGGAGATAAGCTCTCCGACGTCCGCTGCGGAGAAAATGCCGGATGTCTCCACTCTCTTCTGATTTCCACAGGATACGGTTCAGGAGAACGCGAAAAACCGGGCGCTGAAAAGTATCCCTTTATCAATGATCTTGAAGAGGCAGTTGATAAATTCATCTGATATAACAGGAGAAAACAGATATGGAGTTCATCAACGCATTGCTGCTCAATACATTTGAGATGACATTCATTTTCATCTCACTTGTTCTTCTGCTTCAGCAGCGCAAAGCGATCGGATTTGCTCCATTTTATCTTGTATTCGGATTTCTGCTCTTCTTCTCTCACGTTCTTGTTTCAGCTGAGCTCCGCGGAACTCTTGCCGATGATATCCAGTTCAGTATCGGAAACATCGTGATCTACATGCCGCTGCTTGCGGCTTACCTTGCGTTGTATGCGACCTGCGGAACGTTGAGAACTCAGCATATCATCATCGGTATCGCCTCGCTTGGAGGTTTGTTGTGGTATATCGGAGAGGTAACTTCTCTGCAATGCAGCTGGCTGGGATTTTCCATATCAAACGGATTATCCGGAGCAACCCTTGAAATGCTGCTCAACGGAGCAAAATCCTCAGGTCTGCACAGTGCGCTCGGAACGTTGGCTGATCTTCTGCTGATTCCCATATTTTATTCCATATTCGACCGTCTGCGCGTACCGAAATATTTTGCCATTCTCGGAAGTTTGCTTGCGTCATGTTTTTCCATCCTTCCGGAGTTTATGATCTACTGGTACACCGGGTATGTCCGAAACATCCTTTTCGGTGATTTGCTCGGCAGACTTGCCGCTGCAGTGCTGCTTTCGGGATTTCTCTATATCTATCTCAAATGGCTCGAGCGGGATACTACCTCTGAGCAGCCGGGCGTTCTCGATCTTCTCTTCGCCTTCGTCGGAAGTTACGGCAAGACCAAAGAGCTTCAGGAAAGTCTTCAGGAAAGCGAAAAACGCTACAAAATGGTCATTGAAAATGCCGGAGAATTGATTTTTACTCTCAAATCCTCCGGCAGGATAATCGACGCCAATATCGCAGCATTGCGTTTTCTTGAAGCGTATGGAGGATCTTCAGGCAAGCTGAATATACTCAGCTCCCTTGAGCCCGCAGATCCATCAGAGCAGCCGATGACCACTGTTCCGGATGCCCCCCGCCATCTGCGTTGCCGTTACACCCGCCGGAGTGAAGACATAAGACTGCTTGATGTTTCGCTCACCCCTGTCAAAGTCAGAGGACAGCTTCTGCTGTTCCTGATAGCACGCGATATGACGGATGAGGAAAAACTCTCTCGCGAAAAGGCAGAACTTGCCGAACAGCTCATCCACTCCCAGCGGCTTGAGGCTCTGGGAAGACTTGCCGGAGGCGTAGCTCACGACTTTAATAACTGCATCCATGCAATACTCGGTCATATAGATATGCTGATGTTTACAGCAAACCTTACCGAACAGTCCAAAAAACGTCTGGAAAAGATAGCCCTCCTTGCTGAACAGGCAGGCAAACTCACCTCTCAGCTTCTCGGCTTTGCCCGAAAGGGAAAATACAAAGTCGAGCTGATAGATGTAAAGAAACTTGTCGAGGATTGCAGCTCCATGATCGGCCCGCAGGCGATAGCGGATATAGAGCTTGTCTGCGAAGTTGAAAAGTCAGAAATGCTCATCAGCGGAGACAGCGTGCAGCTGCATCAGGTTCTGCTCAACCTCATGCTCAACGCAATCGATGCGATGGGACAGAAAAAATCAGGTTCCCACAAGCTTCTTGTGCAGGCCGGAGACGGAGCAAATGCCCCGATCGAGTGCGTAAGTCCGGTCAAACTGAGCGATTTTTCCGCTTCGGATTACGTTTATGTCGCAGTCACTGATACCGGATGCGGAATGTCCGAAGAGACGATAAATAAGATATTTGAACCGTTTTATACAACAAAACCGGTCGGAAAGGGAACCGGAATGGGATTGGCTATGGTCTATGGAACAGTGACTCACCATCAGGGATGGGTGCAGGTCAAAAGCACTCTCGGAACAGGCTCTACATTCTGTTGTTTCCTGCCGCGCGAAAAATATGTTGAAAACAGTTATAAAGAGGAAGTGCAAGCATGAAGCATATCATTATTGCCGGGGGAGGCGTTGCCGCATTTGAAAGTGCAGTTGCCGCAAGGATACAGGCTCCCGAAGCAAAGATATCAATGTTTTCCCGGGAGGAAGTCCTTCCTTACCGCCGTCCGGGATTGTCTGCACTTGCTGCCGGAAACGACGCTCCGGAAAATTCGTTTTTCATAAAGAGTGCCGCGTTTTTTGAAGACAAAAATATCGGTATCGAGTTGAATTGCTCCATTGAAAAGATTTCTCCGCAGGAACACTCCGTGAGTTTGAGTGATGGAAGGTGCGTTGCTTATGACCGTCTCATCATTGCAACCGGAGGTGTTGCCCGCCGTATTCCTGTTCCGGGCGCAGATGGAGAAAATACTTTTGTTTTGAGAGATTTCCGCGATCTTATGAATATGCGCCGTATGCTTGCGGATAAAAAAGCCCGCGTCGCCATCGTCGGAGGCGGTCTGCTCGGACTTGAGCTTGCCGACTCATTGCTCAAGCGCGGATGTGCTGTTTCGATCATCGAATCCTCTCAAACCTTTCTGCCGCGCAATCTTGATGCTGCCGGAGGAGCTTTTGCTTTGAATATCGTTCGGGCAAATTCCGGACTTGAGATACTGCTCGCTATGAGTGTGAAAGAGATCACCGCAGACGGTGTTGTCTGTCAGGACAGATTTATCGAATGTGATTATACCGCTTTTTCTGTCGGAGTTGTTCCGTCTATCCCCGAGTGTCCAGGGCTCTCCGTCAATCGGGGAATAGTTGTTGACAGCAATATGAAAACCAATCTGGATGATATTTACGCCTGCGGAGACGTCGCTGAATATTCCGGAATTCCCTGCGGCTTATATCTTACCGCCTCAAAGATGGGTAAAACTGCCGGTACTTGTGCTGCCGGAGGATGTTCTGAGTATGTTTCAGAAGCATATCCCGCCCGTCTCAATGCGCTGGGTATCAAAATGTTCTCTGTCGGAAACATCGCCGCAGAGAGCATCTCCGAGCAATACGAAGATGCTTCAAGCTACCGTGCGATATACGCAGATAGTACGGGCAATATTTCCGGAGCGGTCCTTATCGGAGACGTTTCCCGCAGTTCAGAAATACTGAAAAAACTCAAACACTGAAAAGATCCGGGCGGGGGATGTATGCATAAATTCCGGAGAAGTGACCGCATAGAGTGCGCCCTTCTTGCCGGAACCGTATGCGGAGTTCTTACGGGAGCTGGAGTTTTTCCCTGGTGGATGACTGCGGTATTTGCTGTCGTCATGGCAGGTTTTTTCCGTAAATACGCATTGATTTCCGCCGTCGTTGTTTTGGCAGGAGCGTTTTTTATATCCACATACGCTTCACAACGTTATACGGACGATGTAAAAAGTATTTCTTCCAAAAACTATGATAACGGAAAGTTTGAGCTGCTGCTTTGCGACCCGCGCATGTGTTCGCTGTCGAGCGTCGATCAGCCGGCAATGATCGCGGCGGAACTTCGGTATTACCGTTTGAACGGCATGGCAAAGGGGCGCATGTGCTCATTCAACGTTCTGGTGAAACTTCCGGAAGGCATGGCGTGCCCGTCATACGGAACCGTTATCCGGGGCAGGGGAAGTATATCAACGTCTTCTGATCGGGGATTCGGACGTTACCTCAAGGCGCATGACATAGTAAAAAGCATTTATTTGAGGAACGCAAAAACAGTAAAGCTGGAAAACTCAGTCAAGCGTGAGATACTTCTTTTGCGCGATAAAATCGCAGACAGAACAGTAGGCGGGATAGAGAACGCTGATGTGAGAAACTTCGCCGCCTCTCTGTTTTTCGGAATCACAGGCGGAATGAATCACGACCGCCGTTCCGTATTTGTCGAAACCGGAACTATCCATATATTTTCCGTTTCAGGAATGCATGTTGCCGTACTTGCCGGATTTATTTTTCTTTTGTTCCGCTGGCTGGGGCTGGTAAAAGTTCATGCGATTGTAATAGTCATTACAGGAATTTATGTGATATCCACAGGCGCAAGTGCTCCGGCTGTGCGGGCGTATCTTATGGTTTTTCTCTGGGCGGCATTGCGGATGTATTGCTGGTGGATGCCCGCTTTTTCTATTTTTTGCTGGGCTTCGACTCTGCTGCTGTTGACATCTCCGATGCTTGCTCTCGACGTCGGAGCGCGTTATTCAATAGCCATAACCGGAGTTCTGATTGCCGTGTCCGAGCGTTATTTCAAATCTGATCCCAAAGTTGTGATACGCCGAAAATACAAGGTAAGTGGAGGTCGGGCGATTCATCAGAGCTGGAGCGATAAACTTAAAATAAGAACAGAACAGGCGCTGTTTATCTGTACTGCGGCATTTGTTTCAGGAGCAGCGATATCGCTTTACCACAACGGACAATTTCTGTTGTTGTCGATACCGGTCAATCTGGTTTTGACTCCGCTGGTATCTCTTTTTTACCTGTTTCTCGGGTGTGTTCTTGTGTTTCCGTGGAGTTCACTGCTGCTTGAATTAGTATTCAAACTGTTCAGCAGTTTCTGCACGTATTGTGCCGGAATAAGTTACAACCTTCCGGCAGTCATACCGTCGGAAGTAGAGATGTGGCTTTATATTTTTGCATTGTATATATTTATCCGGTTCAAGGGAAGGGTAGGCATTGCCTGCGGAATACTTGTGATATCGCTTCTCGTGCGCTGGATAGCCATGCCGTATTCTTTTGCTCCTGAGATATGGATATACAATAATTTCCGCCGTCCGGCATGCGTGGCATACATAGACAGCAGCAACAATTTGGCCGAAGTCATAGATCCATCGACCGGAGCTGCTTCTGCTGCACTTGCTGCCCATTTGAAGGAGCGCGGAGTAACTGGTATCGAGCGGGTTTCGTTTTCCAGAAACAGTACAACTACCGCAAGAGGATTGCGTACGCTTCTGCGGCGGTGCAGGGTAAAAAGCATACATCTTGCACCCCGGAAACGCTATGAAAGATTTTCAAAATTCAAAGAGCATCTTTTGTCATCTGGGGCGGAAAAACTTCTGAAAGAGCCGGAAAATGAGAAAAATTTAAAAATATTCCATCAAAAAGGCTCAACTTGCCTTGAGTATTTCAATCGCCGTGCTAAATTAAACTCTGTGCTTTTGTTGATTGATAAAAAGGATGGCCGCGATATCGTGTTGAAGGCTCCCGGATACTGTGAAGAACACGGGAAAATGGAGTATGGCGGCACCGAAAGGATTTACCGTTATGAATTTAAAAAATAGAAAACTCAATACCTGCCACGTAATCACGCGTATGATCGTTGGAGGAGCTCAGGAAAACACTCTGCTAACTCTGCGCGGTCATCTGGAAAGCGGACACAATGCGGTATTGGTGACAGGACCCTCACCCGGAAGAGAAGGGGAGTTGCTGAAAAACGTTAATATGCCTCCGTTCGAGATAAAGGAGTTTCCGGATATGGTGCGTGAGCTCTCTCCGTGGCACGACCTTATGGCGTTCTTCAAGCTCCGGCGTTTTTTCAAGGAAAACAAGTTTGATGTTGTCCATACCCACAGCTCCAAGGCAGGCATCATCGGACGTATTGCCGCCCGCTCTGCCGGAGTTCCTGTCGTTGTCCATACGGTTCACGGTCAGGCGTTTCATCCCAATGAAAAAGCGTGGAAAAACGCCTTGTATATCTTTCTTGAGCGTTTCGCAGCCCGTTACTGCGACCGCATATATGCAGTTGCACAGGCTATGATCGACCAGTGTGTCGATGCCAAAGTTGCTCCGAGGGAAAAGTATCAGGTTGTTTACAGCGGAATGGATACAGCTCACTTCGCATCATGCAAAAGATCTGCTGAGCTGAGGGCAAAACTGGGAATTCCGGAAAATGTCAAAGTCATCGCCACTGTGGCGCGGCTCTTTCCGCTCAAAGGGTATGAGTTTGTTATTCCGGCGGCAAAGCGGATAATAGAAAAATATCCCGACACCCATTTCCTGCTTATCGGAGACGGCCCAATGTACGATGAACTCCAAAAGCAGCTGGCTGAGGATAATATAGCGGAAAATTTCCATTTTTCCGGACTGGTATCCCCCGATAAAGTCGCCGACCATCTGGCGCAGGCGGATCTGCTCTGGCATCTTTCGCTCAGAGAAGGACTTCCGCGCGCTGTTGTGCAGGCACTTGCGGTAGGAATTCCGGCAATAGGTTTTGCGCTCGACGGTACTCCCGAAGTCGTGATAAACGGCGAGACCGGTTTTGTCGTTGACGCTGAAGATATCGATGCAGTTGTTGAAAAAACCTGCTGTATATGGGATGATCCTGAACTTGCTGCCAAGATGGGAGAAAACGGTTCCCGCAAAGTCATCGAGCAGTTTGACTGGCACCGGATGGCAGATATTCTTGAAACGGAGTATCTCAGACTGGCAGATGAAAAAATTCCGGAGATTGATAACAAATGAACACAAATAGAGTATTTTTTACAGTAATCGCATTCTGCTTTCTGATTTCTGCGGCATTTGCCGGAAAGAGAGAGTATGAGTACAAACGCAGCGATATGCGCAATATAACCCGTCTCGCTATCCGCATACTTGCTGCCAACCATTATCACCGTCAACCGCTCGACAGTGCTTTTTCCCGTCGCCTTTTCGATAACTGTTTCGACAACTTTGATCCTGAACGCATCTATTTCACCCAGGAAGATGTGGCAAGTTTGGCAATGTACCGCGACAATCTGCACCGCCATCTGATGAATGGAGACTTCCAGTTCGGGTTCCGCCTCTATGAGTTGTACCGCAAACGTTTTGCCGAGTACCATGATTATGCGGTCAAAAAACTCTCAGAAGGCAAGATAGATTACAACACCAATGAATATTGGATAATCGACCGCAAGAAGGTATCCCGTCCGGCGAACCGGGAAGAGCAGTTGAAACTCTGGAACAAGAAGATCACCCATAACGCACTTGTTTTGCGTCTCGCCGAACGCCGCATATCATCCCAGAAGAAAAATGATTCAAAGCAGAATGAGGCAGAGCGGATCGCTTTCAAATGGGAGCTGCGTACTCCGGAAGATAAACTTATAAGCAACCTGCGCGATGTCGGTAATTCTATCGAAAAACGGCGTCCGATAGATATTCTCGGAATCTATCTCGATGTTCTTGCCGGAGAGTTTGGTTCTCACTCCAACTATATGGCACCGGCGGTCACCGAAGATTTTGATATTTCCATGAAACTGTCCCTCAGCGGAATAGGTGCGACTCTCAGCAGCGAAGACGGCTTCATCCGGGTCGTTAATATCGTTCCCAAAGGACCGGCAGGGCTTTCAGGAAAACTTTTCCGCGACGACCGCATTGTGTGTGCAGTGCAGGAGGATGGATCAGCCGCCAATCTGCTCGATCTTCCTGTGTCCCGCGCAGTTCAGCACATCCGCGGTGAGCGCGGAACAACTGTGCTGCTCGGAGTGCTTTCTGGAACCGAGAACAAAGGAGGCATTGCTGTTGACGGAACAGGTAAACTTTTGAAGCTCTTTTCCATGATGTCCGGTTTGCCGGATTACTCATCAGTTGTCCCCACCTGGCGCGGAAAAATCGTGTTCAAGTGCGTTGCAATCAAGAGAGACAAGATAAAGCTCGACGAGTTCGGAGCCAAAGGAACTGTCCGTACTGTCAAAGACAGCAGCGGCAAACTCAGGAAGGTCGGTATAATCGATTTACCCAGCTTCTACATGGATTTTGACGCAGTAAGACGCAGAGAGAACGATGCAAGGCGCGGAAGTTCAGATGTTCGGCGGATACTGAGTAAATTCCGTCACGAGGGAGTTGACAGCATAATTATCGATCTGCGCGGAAACGGAGGCGGAAGCCTTCCAGATGCCGTCGAGCTTGCCGGGCTCTTCCTTAGGGGCGAAACCGTTGTGCAGATCCGCAATTCAAATGGAGAAATTGAAAAGCTTAAAGGTCATTCTCCCTTTACCATGTATACTGGCCCTATGGTGGTGCTCACCAGTAAGTTTTCGGCATCAGCCAGCGAGATTTTTGCCGGAGCCATGCGAGATCATAACCGCGCTATCCTTGTCGGAGACAGCAGAACATTCGGCAAAGGTACTGTGCTTACAGTTGAGGATATCTCATCACACATTCGTCTTACGGGAAAATCGATCCCCGCAGGAACCGCATCATTCGAGATCGCGATGTTTTTCCGGGCAACCGGAAGCTCCGTGCAGCAGCTTGGAATATCGACCGATATACTCCTGCCGAGTTTGAGTCAGGAGATGAAGGTCGGAGAGATGTTCCTCGACAACCATCTTCCCTGGAGTTCCATAGAGCCGACAAAAGTAGGTTGTTACGATGTCCAAATCGATAAAAATATCAAGATTCTTGCAGAGAAATCCGCATCGCGTATCGCGAAGAACCGGGATTATATCAAGTTCCAGCGTCTTATAAACAACTACCGCCGTTACCGCGACCGCAAGCAGATCTCTCTTAACGAGGAACTGCGGTACAAGGCGTATCTCACTGAAGTAGAAGTTGAAAAAGAAGCTGAGCGCCTCATTGCGGGGGAGGAGGGAGAAAACAAAAAGTCTTCTGTCCGCGATGTAGTTCTCGCTGAGGCTGTGAATATCGCCGCTGATTATGTTTCCCTGTTCAAGAAAAAAGAGAGCGGGAAGAAGTAAAGGTAGTTAATAAGGAATACTTGACAAAGTCGCAACTTACATGTATATTGTGATCAGACCCGGTAAAAGAATTGTTTATATAAATTGCGTCTAAGAGAGTAATATTGAAAAATGAATGATAATGCATTTCTTCTGTTATTTATTGCGTTTATCGCGTTGATGGGATTGATTCCGTTTCTGCTCCGCAAGTTCGGAATTCCGTCCGTGATTTCCCTGCTGCTGGTCGGTATAATCGTTGGACCTACCGGTATCGGGCTCAATCTTGTTTCCCGTATGTCCGAATGGCTGAGTTTTCTTGGAGTTCCGGGAGCAGAGGCACAGACCGCTATAAATACAGCATCCCACTTCAACAGCCTTGTGGATTCGCTTGGTTCGCTCGGATTGATGTTCCTGATGGCTCTTGCAGGTATGGAGGCTGATTTCAAACTCATCAAATCCGCCCGTAAACCGGTCATTGCGCTGAGCATCCTCACCTTTTTGATTCCGGCGGTTTCCGGATATCTGGTTTACCGTTATTTCAACGCGTCAGATCTGTCCGGAAAGCTGCTGTATGCTTCACTTTTTGCATCTCACTCCGTCGGTATAGTTTTTCCGGTGATCCGCGAACTCAAACTGAGCAAGACCAAATTCGGAGCAGCGGTATTGATTTCAACTGTTATAACCGACATTGCCAGTATCATCCTGCTTGCCGTAAGCGTTCAGCTTTTCCGCCGCACACGCAATATATCCCACATGATCGTCGGAAAATCCCTGTCGATTTTTGATCACCTTGACAGCTCGATTTTCGGCAACCAGTTTATTCCGGTGTTTCTGGTTATTACATTGCTCTATCTGGTGATAGTGGTATTGTTTTCCGATTGGGTTGGAAGAAAACTACTCAAGATCTTCCAGCCCGGAGAAGATATGCTTATAACCATCATTCTTTTCATCATCCTCGGCGCAGTGGTGATCGGCGAACTCTTCGGAATCAACCTTGTGGTCGGAGCATTTATCGCCGGTCTCGGATTGTCCCGGATGGTAAAAGAGCAGGATATGCTTCTCTTCAAGCGGTTTGAGAGTATCGGTTACGGTTTTCTGATTCCGTTCCTCTTCGTATCTATCGGTATGGAGTGCGACTTCAGGGTCTTTGCCCAGCCGGGAAATATGCAGATAGTTTTGTTGACTGTTGTTGGACTTATTGTGAGTAAAATCCTGTCCGGATTTATCGCTATGCGCATAAGCGGATTCGGCAATGCCGCCGGAGTCGCGGCTGGATTGATGACGGTTCCCCAGCTTTCAGCGACACTTGCCGCCGCCGCCATCGGTAAGGAGATAGGAATTCTCAAGCCGGAGTTTTTCAACGCGATCATCATTCTGAGTCTTGTGACCACTCTTCCTGTTCCTTCCGCAGTAAGATTTGTGGTGACGAAATGGAATGTCAGCAGCAAAGAAGAGCAGAATTTCAAAATTCCGCAGGTCGTATCCAACGACGAACTTCTCTGATAAACGCCAAACAAAATGCTCCATCAGCAGTTTTTTTTGCAGATGGAGCTTTTTTTTTTGTGTTTAGTGTAAGATCATACCTGTCGGCAGTCAGTAGCATATAGACAGGCATTGTTCCAATTTTTGTGAAAGCGTTTTTGAATCGATGATAAACGCTATTTTGTTATACATTTAAATATAGCACATTGGTTATATTTTGTCAACATACGCAAAACGCTTGTTTGCTTCGGCGGATGCATCCGTGAGGCAAGGTCGCGTTTT
>SUVY01000059.1 GCA_015061775.1 Lentisphaerota bacterium
CGGAGTGAACGGATAGCCGGGGCGGAGAAGTATGCCGCACGCATTTGTTTGCAGAGTAATGCACGGCAATGGTGCGCGACAAACAACGGCGTGCAGAAAACTCCACCACATACGTAAACTCCGTTCAATTCCGTTCACTCCGTTCCTCCCCGTTCAGGAGCCTGCCGTCTTCTCGCGCCGAACCAGCGTGGCTTGGCGGACACGGGAGCAGAGAAGCAAAAAGTTTGCAGAGCAACGAATACAACGGCAGGCAGAACACTCCAATACTACATACGCAAAAACTCCATACAAAGCCTTGCCGTCTTCTCTCACAGCGGCAAAAGTACTCCGCTTTTCTTGAAAGGGTGAGAGGGGCGCGGGGAGAGAGGGAAAACTTCTTTTCTCGCGAAAAGAAGTTTTCCCGCTTTCCCCGCATCATCTCCCCATATCGGGAACAAAGCTTTAACAAAAAATCCGCAAAAGCTGAAAACTTTAGCGGATATGATCTTTTAAAAATGGTACACCCGACGAGATTCGAACTCATGACCTTCTACTCCGGAGGCAGACGCTCTATCCAGCTGAGCTACGGGTGCACCTATAGTGTTTCTTAATATAACTTGTTATAAGGGCTTTTACAAGTTGTATTATCGTTTTTTTATGCTATTTCTATTATTTTTCCCATGCGGAGAGCCGCAAGTTTTATGGTGATATTCTCTTGCGGAATTCCAGTCATCCGGCTGAGGCAGGAGCGGTAGAGTTCCAGCTGAGCCCGGTGACGGTCGGTAAGCTCTTTTTCGCTTTTGACATTGTCGCTTTTGTAGTCGAGGATTTCCGCTTTGGACATGTTTCCTGCATCATCAAGGGTTATCACTACGCGGTCGAATGCTCCCGGAATAAGTTCTCCGTTATCGCCCTTGAGCAGGAATCGCCTCTCTTTCCATAGAATGTGCGGCTCAGCCGGTTTTTTCAGCGCAGATCGCAGTTCCGACGACTCAGCCGTTGCTGTAATGAACAACTCTCTTATCTCGTCATCGGAAATATTTTCTCTGGCGAGCAACTCCACGGAAGAGAAATTGTTGTCGATATAGTCTATCTTTTCAAACAGATCATGCAGAACTGTACCCGCCGCAGCCGCTTTGCCAGCGGAAAACCGGTATTCCGGAACAACGTGGAACTTATGCTGATGCGACGCAAGAAAACGCTTCTTTTTTGACTTTATAAATATCGGAGCTGCATGTGACTGTTTATCTGGCTGGGGAACTTCCGGAACATTTTCCAGCAGATCATACCAGTTTTCGGTTCCGGTGGCATACAGCAGTTTGTACGGAGCGTCACCCTGTTCGATTACGGAGTTCTTTGCAGAGAGGACGTTAGTCATCATCTCTTCAAAAGTGATGTTTTCCGGAACGGCATTCATTTTGTCTGTTCCGGTAAAAATATACATCGCCCGTTTTGCTCTGGTCATAGCCACATAGAATTTGCAGCACTCTTCAAAGACCCGCTCCCGGTTTTTCAGTTTGCGGTGATTTACCATTTCAGGAACCATTTTGCAGATATCTGTGGAGGGGAAATAGTTTATCCACCTGACTCCGTTTTCCGCCTCTTCCGGATAAGCAGTTTCGCGTTTGCCATGTATTTCAGAAGCACTTGTCTTCATTTGCGGAAGGAACACCACATCAAATTCAAGCCCCTTTGACTTATGGATCGTCATAAACTGAATGGTACGGGCAACCGATTGATCTTTCAGCTTGTGCCAGGTGCCAACGGCGTGGAGATACTCATCCGGAGTTCCGGTGAAATTTTCCGCGAGCGTTCTTGCCGCCTCTATGCGGTCAAAGTCGAACTGGTCAAGCTGCGGTCCGAATGCGTCAAGAAAATGCTGGATGAAGCCGTCGAGACCGTATTTGAATATATCGAGACTGATGAGCTTGGCAAGTTTGTCGTAATCAGTTTCTCCGGATGGCTGCCAGCCGAATTTTTCAGCCAACTCTTCCGGAGAGTAGTGAATTCCGCCGATATTGAGCATTTCAAGAAAACGGCGGGCGGTGTTGTCTCCGGGATGCTCAGCAAGAGTGATAAGCTGTGTCAGGACGGAGAACGCCATGCTTTTTTGCGGAGAGATGTTTCCATCGATTGATATCGGCATATCGACGAGCGTGCTCAAGTGAGCTGCAAGAGCGGCGCAGTCTTCGTTTTTCTGCACAAGAACTCCGACGGTGAGTTTTTCCGACCGGGTGAACGGAGATATTTTATTCAGGATCTCGGCGATGACACGCGCTTTTGCATCCATCTGATCCTTGGCCTTAGAGACATCTATCAGCGCGGAATATCCCGGAAAATTTTCCTTTTTGCTCTCGTGCCGGGTATAAGCCATTCTTTCGATTGCGTCCGGAAAGAACCCCGGCAGTTTTTGAGTTTCAAATACGTCGTTGACCGCATCGAGAACATCCTGACTTGAACGGTAACTTTCATAGAGCGATTTGAGCGAAGTGTAGCCGCGGTTTTCTGCGGCAAACTCTGCTGATTGGATGACCCGCCCGAAAAGCGTTGGGTCAGCTCCGCGCCATTGATAGATGGTTTGTTTGATATCTCCCACGCAGAATATGCTTCTGAATCTGTCATCATCAGCAGACAGCACTTCGTTGACCAGGTTTTCAAAAATATACCATTCGTTGTTGGAAGTATCCTGAAATTCGTCAAAGAGATAGTGGTTCAACTTGGAGTCAAGCCGCTCTTCCATGTTCATCTCTTCGCTTGATCTCAAGTGGAACGTTTCATTTTCTCCCGAGTCGCGGAGCAGTATCTTCAAATCGTCAAAAGTGACAATGCCCTTGCCGCGTACATCCCTGTTATACAGTTCATCGAACTTTTTAACCAGAGTGTAGATGGCTTTGGTTTTGTCATGACAGCGGTTCAGCTGTGTCTTGAGGACGAAGCGGAACGCCTTGCGGTAGTAATCAGCTGCATCGGCAGGGAAAGTGATTGTTTGGGAATATTTCAGCGGACAACCATTTTCAAACAACCAACCTGTTTCATTATTGTCATTGAAATTTTTCAGCAAACTGGCGGCGTTCTTTGTAAGATTTCCCCGTTTTTCGTCAGCGATATATTTCGTAAGATCGGTGGTTCTATCCATTTGAGTTTGGGGCCGCCCGCCTCCGAAAACATTGAGATAATCGCATATACGCAGCAGATCGTCGTGGGAAAAATCTTCAAGTTTGCTTTCAAAGGCAAGCTTTTTTCCCCATTCGGTTTTTCCTTTGCCGTTGTCGAACAGCATTCCGAGATAAAAAGTGTATATGTCATCGATGATTTTACACATACTGGCTTCAAAGTTGATCTGTTCTCCGTTGTTTGCATCTTTGATGAGTTCACGGAGTTCATCTTTTTCAGTACTTTCTGCGATCCATTTTCTGAGGACTTTTTTCTTGATCCGGTCATCATCGGCATCGATCATGGTAAACTCTCCGGAAATGCCGAGTTCCGGAGCGTATGTTTTGACAAGACTGCTCAGGAAACTATCGATCGTACTTATCCTGAAATCCTTTTCCGGGCAGAGGAGTTTTTGCAGAATGGGAATGAATTTTTTTCTGTTGGCGATGGCGCAGCAGCTGTTTTCCTGTATAATAGCGAGTACGCGGGTGATGATTTTGTCAAAGATCTCACCTGCGGCTTTGCGGGTGAAGGTGACGGCGAGGATCTCTGAGGGATCGACACCGAAAGATATGAGCTGTAAATACCTCATTGCGAGGCTGTACGTTTTACCGGTACCGGCTGACGCCATTATCATGCTGTAACGGCGGAAACCGTCAAAAAGCTCCTTGCTGATGCAATTTTTACAGGAGCAGCGTGCCTTCACTGCGGGCGGGCAATCACAAATTCGTTTACTCATATCAGGTCAATCCTCCAGCCAGTTTATTCCGGTGAGACACGACTGCAAATCCGGCAGGAAGAGTGAAGCGTAACGGCTGTTTTTCATTCCCTCTGCGGACATGGAGTTGGTATTCCACAATTTGATTTGCTTAACAATATCAGTCATTTTGAGAAGCGCGGTATCGATCGCTCCGTCAAGATCGAAACTTGAGCACTCTTCAAAGCAGGTGTCAGTGACGGCCTTGGGAAGGATAAGGTAGGCGCACGATATCGGAACATTTTTCATATCAATATCCGGATGCCGTTCCTGAAAACGGCTGTCATTCCGCAAAAAATGCGCATAGAGCGGCATTTGCAGGTCGTTCATAGCGTCGTAAGAGGCATTTCGCAACGCTTTGACAATATCTGAAATACTGCTTTTTTTACCTGTTTTGAAGTCAACGATCCGCAACTTTTTCTCAATGGGATTGTATTCGATGCGGTCGATTTTTCCCTTGAGGAAAACCAACGGTTCATTGCTTCCCTCGGGGATGTACGGAATCATTTGTTCTTCTCCGCCGAGAGTGTATTCAGTCTCGATGGGAATGAATTTATCATCTCGGGAACATTTGAGCAGATATTCCGCAGCATATTCCAGACGTTGGGCGATGTTTTCTTTTACAACGCCGATCAGCGGAGAGGGATTTTTTCCGTATTTTTGGATGATTACTCCATTTAGAGCAGCCTTCAGTTTTTCCTGATACTCTTCAGTGGAGTGGCAGATGTTATTGTCCAACGCCTGTATGGTCTCATGAAGGATAGTTCCGAAGGTTTTGGCATCCGGTTCACGCGAAGCGTAATCGAGTTTTTCCATCTTCATTATGCGCTCGAGGAAGAAGTCGAGCGGGTTGTATAAGTAGGTTGAAAAATCCGTTACCGAGAGAACAGGAACATCCGGATGTTCCGGATGGCGGCGGAATTTAAGCTCTGGAGACAAGGTGAATTTGATTCCGTGTTCCGGCTGTTTGGTATTCTTTTTGGGAATATACGCATCCGACTCCTTGAAAAAGTATTTTGCCCGCTTGACAAGTACATCGGCATTCTGCTTGCCCGAAAAGAGCAGCGGAGAGGGAAACATCGGGGAGCCGTCACAACTGCGTTTGACTGATATCAGCCAAACGTCAGCTCTTCCGACCGAGCTCTTGCAAACCGCGTTGAGATGGGTCGCTGCGCGGGCAAAGGTGTCTTGATTGCACCTGATTCCGGTTTTGCGGCGCATTGAGTCGGTGAGGAAAACAGTCTGAGTGATCCTGTCCGGAAACAACCCTGCGTTCACTCCGCAGATGATGATATTTTTTTCATCCATGAAGGGCAGTTCAAGACGTCCCTGTACCGCGAGCGAGTTTTCTCCCGGGATCTGCGCGAGCGGTTCATTGCCCAACTGCTGCCAGAGCAGCTCAAAGAGCTGAGTTTTGTCGGATACGGTGTTTTGATTTATCCTTTCGAGCGTGTCGATACCGGACTTGAACAGATTGCACTCCGCAGAAAAAGGAACATCCATATAGAGCGAGCTGTCTATCGACGAACGATGGCGGAAAACTTCCGTGAAGAACTCTCTGAGGAATTGCGCGAGTGGAAGTTCCTCGTACTGTTTTTTTATTTCAGACAGTATGTCCAGAAGCTGTTTGATGGTCGTATGATGAGAGTTTTTTTCAAAGTATGACTCTGCGTTCTGGATTTCGGCAGGGAGAACTTCGAGCATGAATTCATCAAGTTTTTTGCAGATTGCGGACGTGGGATGTTTCATCTTTTCCGCAATCCACTCGATGAAGTCCGGATTTTTGATGAGCAGTATAGCCGTGTCGATATCCTCAGGAGATTTCAAAAATGCCAGCAGCGCGGCTCCGAGTTTATGAAGTCTGAGATTTGAAGCCTCTATGCCGGAGGGCAGATAAAGGTCAAGTTTGCTTCCGCACTCTTCCGCCCATTGGGACAGTTTGCGTTTGAATGGCTTGAAGAACATATTGTCCGTCAAAACTATGGCGGTGTCATCAAAGGATAATTTCTGATTTTTTTTCAGAATTCCTACCAGGATGTCGGCGGCGTCATCGATATTTTCCGCATTGAAGGTGCGATCGTCGAAATCCGGGATATCCACAGCGTGTTCAATCCACTTTTCAGGAACAGATGCTCCTGTTTCATCAAAAAGGTCAGCATCACATTCATCGGAATGTATCCATGCTTCGATTTTTCCCGGAAACATCTCCGCTGCATTCATCATGCGTTTTTTGAGCAGATGCGGGATATCGCAGAGTCCGCACAGGATGATTTTATCAAAAGATTCAAAAACAGCGCAGTCATCTGCGGCATCCTTGTCACTCTGCAGACGGTCGGAGAAACCGAGATTTTCCAGCTCATCGAGATACAGTTTCTCAATGGCTTGGAGTTCTTCAGCTCTTGTACCGAGGATATCGCCGGCGTCGGCTATGGATACTCCTCCGGCGGCGAGTTCAAGACGCAGACGGTGGAACGATGTTCCAGAGACGGCAGAAGAACCGTTGTAATGCGGAAATAGAAGCTTGTACTTGCCGGAATTTGCCGCTTTGTTTGCAACTTGGTTCCAGATCAGTTCATCTTCGAGCGCACTTGGAATATTGCTTTTTTTTGTTCCCAGGTGGAGCAGTACTCCCGGAGTCATCAGCTGCGGCGAGAGCAGACCGTTTCCGGCGATTCCGGCAAGGTGGTATTCAAGTTTTTCTCTGGCAAAACTGCCCGGAACCGCGATTATGATATTGCCGAGGTCAGGAAGTCCGGATTGTCCGGAAAGCAGCCGTTCCGCCGCCAGTTGGGGCAGGGGGGCTTGCGTTCCGAGAAAGACACGGGTGATGGACATGTTCATTCCTTTGGTTTGAGAGTTTTTTAATGCTTTATTGGGGAATATAACATAATCCTTTGCATTGTCAAGTACAATACAAAAAAAACTCCGGAAAAACGGAGTGAACCATTTTCCGGAGTATATAACAGAGTGTTTTACAAAGCTCAGACGTACTTGGGAAGCATGTCTCCGTGGGCTTCGATAAGATCATCGCACATCTTGACGATGTCATCGATTGAAAGCTCTGCCGCGGTGTGGGGATCGAGCATGGCAGCCTGATAGATCCGGTCGCGGTTGAGGGTCAATGCAGCCTCGATGGTGAGCAGCTGAACGTTGATATTGGTCATGTTCATTGCGGCGCACTGGGTGGGCAGCTCGCCGACAAAGGTTCCCTGGATACCGTTTCTGTTGACGAGACAGGGAACTTCAACAACTGCATTGGAGGGCAGGTTGGTGATAAGACCATTGTTCATGACGTTTCCGCCGATGACGTAGGGGTTGTTGGTGACGATGGCGTCCATGATACCCGAACCGTATTCGTGGGAAAGCGTATGAGAGAGATGCGGATCATTTCTCAGCTCTTCATACTGTTTTTTCCATTTTGAGATCTGGTTGATACATCTGCGGGGATACTCGTCAAGCGGAATGTTCCACTCGTCGATGAGCTCAGGATAGTTGCTCTTGATGTAGAAGGGAGCGTATTCGGCGTTGTGTTCGCTGGACTCAGTGACATAGTAGCCGAAGCGTTTCATCATTTCCAGACGGATCATGTTGCCGGACTTCTTGGTCTTATCCTTCTCTTTTCTCCAGGCTTTGACCTTCTTGTCGGCGATCTTCTTGATCTGGGGATAGAGGTCTTTGCCGTTTTCGGAGAGTTCAAGCAGCCACGCCATGTGGTTGATACCGGCGATATGAGAGTGGATGTTTGCGAGACGCTCAGGAGTGGCATCGAGCTCAAGAGTTTTCAGCAGGGTTTCCACGCAGACCTGAACGGAGTGGCAGAGACCGACAGTTTTGACTCCGGTGGCCTGGAGCATAGCTCCGGTGAGCATAGCCATCGGGTTGGTGTAGTTGAGGAACCAGGCGTTGGGAGCGACTTCTTCGATGTCTCTGGCAAAATCCAGCATCACAGGAATGGTGCGCAGGGCTCGGAAGATACCGCCGATGCCGAGGGTGTCGGCGATGGTCTGACGCAGACCGTATTTCTTGGGGATCTCGAAGTCGATGACAGTGGAGGGTTCATATCCGCCGACCTGGATCGCGTTGACGACAAAATCAGCTCCGCGCAGAGCAGCTTTGCGGTTGCGCACTCCGAGGTGGCAGGTGATTTTTGCACGGTTGTTGTTGATGTTTTTATTGAGGGTGCTGATGACGTACTCGGACTCTTTGAGACGCTCTCCGTCGATATCATAGAGGGCGATGTGTGAATCCTTGAGGCTTTCACGGCACATGCAGTCACCGAGGACGTTGCGTGCGAAGACGGTGCTTCCGGCACCCATAAAGGTAATTTTTGCCATAATTTTGACTTTCCTTGATTTTTTGAGAGTGTTTGAAATTTTACTCTGATTATAAGATATAACACAAAAACCATATTGTAAACAGGAAAAAAGTCGCAATTATGGTAAAAAAGTCTCATTTTTTGCAAAAAAAAGGATTTTTGCTCTGCCGTCAAGTTTGCTTTTTGTATTTGGAGCTGTATATTAGCCTTGAAATCAGGTCAAGGAGTTGATAAAATGAGTGAATCCAACGAGCGCAAAGAGTACCAGACGAGTTCGCTGCTGCTGTTTCCTGAGCGCGGCTTTCATCTGCACGCCATGGTGAAATCAGGCGGAAGGGAGCTTACACGCAACCACTCATACAGCTGGGACGGTTCAAAACGCGGAGACCGGGATATGGTGATCTGGCAATATACCGTTTCCGGCTGCGGAGCGGTTGATTACGCATCCCGCACTCTCAAGCTCGATGCCGGGAAGGCATTTCTGCTCACTATTCCGGAGCGCCACAGATATTATCTTCCGGAAAGCTCCAGCTGCTGGGAGTTTATCTATCTCTCATTCAACGGCTCGGAGATCATGCGGCTCACAGCTGAACTCAGACGGCTTGCCGGAGCTGTTTCAACCCAGTATGCCGGAGCTGAGACGGTCGAACTTGCCAACCGCATAGTTGACAGTGTGCTTTCCGGAGATCTCACTCCGCATCAGGCAAGTGCATTTGCCTACGAGTTTTTCACCCGTATGCTCTCGGACTGCGAAAAGGCGCGGATGGGCAATCTGAGGGATTTTCACCAGATAATGCACGACTACTGCCTGAAAAACATTGAGCGTCACCCCGACATTGAGGAGCTTGCAGCGGTCTCCGGATTCAGCCGCGGGCACTTTTACCGCAAGTTCAAGGAGTCGATCGGCCGTAGTCCGCACGAGTTTATTCTCGACCTGAAGATGCGCTTTGCCATGCGTAAGCTGCAGACAGAATACAACATATCCGTCAAAGAGGTTGCGGCTGCGTGCGGATTTGATGATCCGAGCTACTTCTGCAAGGCGTTCAAAAGACGTTTCGGAGTTACTCCCGCAAGTTTCAGAGGCAACAAAAAATAGAGGAGATAATGATATATGGTCATCAACAAATTTCAAACACCGGGCGGCTGTTCAGAACTTTTTATAGCTCTTGAGTCAACGGGGCGCGAAACATTCAAGGATGAAGTGACTTCCGCGTTATGCGAGCTGCAAACTGCGATCCCCTCCAAATTCAAGTTGATATGGGCGCGTTTTCACGTGAGCGATATCGCAAATCAGTATGCTGACATATACAGCGCGACCCGCGAGATATCGGCGATGATATCCATTACAGGACAGGCTCCGTTGAGCGGAGCGCACATAGCGGTCGAGGCTTATGCTATTGAGGCAGACTGTACGGTCGAGTGCAATGATAACTCAGTGTGCAAGATAGATTTTGCCAATTACAGCCAGATGTTTTTCAATCAGGAAAAACTTTCATCTTCCGGCAGTTACGATCAGATGTACGAGGAGTTCAATTACGCTGAAGAGCTGCTCAAACAGTATTCCGGAACTCTCGAAAACAATCTCCAGCGTACCTGGATATACTGCCGCGACATCGACAACAACTATGCCGGATTGGTCAAGGCGCGCCGGGAGCTTTTTAACGACCGCGGAATGGTTCCTGATACCCACTATATATCCAGTACCGGAATCGAAGGTCAGTCTTATCCGCATGACCGTCTGGTGCGGATGGACAACTTTGCTCTGTTCGGACACAAGAGAGAGCAGATATCCTATCTGCATGCACTTGAGAATCTCTCTCCGACCTACGTTTACGGAGTCACTTTCGAGCGGGCGACCCGCATTGTTTACGGAGACCGCAGCCACTACTATATTTCCGGCACCGCGAGTATCGACAAAGAGGGCAACGTGATGTATCTCTGCGATGTGGAAAAGCAGACAGAGCGTCTGCTCGACAACGTCGAAGCCCTGCTTGCAGAGGGCGGCGGAAAACTTTCCGACCTGCGTCAGGCAGTCGTTTATCTGCGTGATCCTGCGGATAGAGCTGCCGTGGAAAAGGTGATGTCCCGCCGTCTGTCAGCGGATACCGCGCGCATCATGGTGCGGGGAGCTGTTTGCCGTCCGACCTGGCTGGTCGAGATGGATGGTATAGCGGTCAACTCAAACGGAGACAAACAGTTCGGAGCATTGGTGTAATAGCTTCAGAATAAGACTCGGAAAGAAAATATTACAGCAGTTTTTTCAAAAACAGTTTGCATTTTCCGCTTTGAGGATTTATAGTATGTCCGGTTTCCGGAGATGGGTGTTTCAGGCTCCTATAAGCAATTTCTCCTCTTCATAATTACTCCTCTTAGGTTAATGAAGTAGTCATCCCGGAACCATTTTTTTGTTTGTATTTTTCTTTAGAGGTATATATGCCGCATGATGAAGTTGTGCTGATAGATGCATTCAGCCAGATTTTCCGTGCATTTTATGCGATCCGCCATTTGAGCAACTCCCGTAAGGAGCCGGTCAATGCGCTTCTGGTGTTTACCAGGCTTCTTCTCGGAATAGAGCGAAACTATCCCGGTAAACGCGGAGCGATGCTGTTTGACTGCGGAAAAGTCAAACACCGGCTTGATCTGCTTCCTGAATACAAAGCCAACCGTCCTCCGATGCCGGAGCTTCTGGCACAGCAGATACCGTTTATCCGTGAAATGTCTTCCGCATTCGGCTGGCAGATGCTCTCTTGCGAAGGATATGAGGCGGACGATCTTATCGGAGTTCTGGCGAACACGCTTGATGGAGATATCAAAATCATCAGTTCTGATAAAGATCTTTCCCAGCTTATCAACGACCGCGTGCACATGCTCACTCCGGCAAACGGAAATTCCGGAGGATTTGAAGAGCGCGACGCTGAATCCGTGAAAAACAAATTCGGAGTCACTCCCGACCTCATCATAGATTACCTTGCCATCCTCGGAGACAGTTCTGATAATATCGACGGAGTCAAGGGAATCGGCGCAAAAGGAGCTGCTGAGCTGCTCAATGCTTGCGGGGCAAGCGCAAACTGGATAGATGATCTGGCGAAAGTTCCTGCGAAATTCGCCTCAAAACTTGAGGCTTCTTCCGACGTGCTGCGCCGCAATATCAAACTTGTATCTCTGCGTACAGAGCTTCCGGAAGAGTGGAGTGATCCGGAAAAACTGGTGGTCAGAAACGCTCCGGATTGGTCTGAGATCACCCGTCTTTGCAAACACTACGGTTTGAACAGCATACTCAAAGATCTTCCGGAAGTACCTGAGGCGGAGCCTGTTGCTTCCGTGAGCTCAATAGCACAAGAGGAAAACAATTTTTCATCCGATGAAGATGACCTCTTTTCCTTCATGCAAACGCCGCAGACTGCTGCGGAAGAGAAAGACGTTCCGGCTTCAGACTGCGGCGGAGAAGAGACCCTCGTTCAAGGGGAGTTGTTTTAACAGTTCGTTTTTGACCGGTACTCCTTGAGAGGAGAGTTGTTCCTCAATCTCTGAATATAAAGTAAACCGCTCCAATCATGCAGAGCGCCGCCCAGAGGAAGTTGAGGGTGAGTTTTTCTTTCATATATAAGAGGGAAAACGGAACAAATACGCTGAGAGTAATGACTTCCTGCATGATTTTCAGCTGGGCGAGCCCGATGTTATGGGTGTGTCCCAATCTGTTGGCCGGAACCTGTATGAGGTACTCAAAAAAGGCGATAGCCCAGCTTATCAAAACGGCGACGATAAGCGGTTTTGAGCTGAGCGATTTAAGGTGCCCATACCATGCGTAAGTCATAAAGCAGTTGGAAAGTATCAGAAGCCCTGCCGTCTTCCATATAGCCGGATTGCTGAAAAAAGCGTTCATAATTTTAAAAATCTCTATTTTACTTTTCAGCCCATCCTTCACGGAGAGTTATTCCGGCGAGGGCGTAAAGTTTCATTTTTACACATTCAGGTTCACCGAGAATATTGGTGGTGAAGCTGCATACAGTCTGATTGTCTCTGTGAGCGACGACTTCAGTTCCTCCATATCCGCCGTGTCCCAACTGGAGCCCCGGGTTGTCAACAGGTCCGCTCAGGGCAAAACCGTACCCCCAGCACTTGACTTCGCAGGTCGGAGCGGTTTTTTCCGGACGGTGTGCTATACTTGTTGCGTCGAGCAGACTCTGGCGGTTGAAGAATTTTTCATTTACGACGCTGTCCATGAAGTAGGCGAGTCCGAGAGCTGAGGCAAAACCGTTGAACCCCGGCTGTACCATGCGGCGTATCAGAGGTTCCTTCATCAAGTCGTCGAGCGGATCGCATTTGGAAAAAGAGCTTGATTTCTCTTTGGTATTTGAAAGTTTGAAGTCGGAGGTCAGTTTTTCGGTATTGTCATTGAGTCCGAAAACGAAATCTGCTTCATCGGAAAAACCGAGATTTTTGATGATGTAATCTTTGAAACTCATTCCGGTTGCGCGCTGTATGAGTTCTGCGGTCAGCCAGCCGTAGGAGAGTGACTGATAGCGGGTTCTGGTTCCCGGGATCCAGTCGCAGGCGACCTCTTCGATGGCGGTCGTCATAGTTTTCCAGTTGCTGATAGCCTCATAGCTTGTCTGGGCTTTGAGACGCTGCGGAACACCTGAAGTGTGATGGAGCAGATGGCGGACAAGGGTGGATTCTTTTCCGTTCTGCCCGAACTCCGGCCAGAAGTCGGTAACCTTCTGATCGGGGGATATGACTCCCTCTTCTATAAGTTTGGTGATAGCCGCTCCCGGAACGATCTTGCTCGTGGAATATATGGGGAAAAGCGTGGAGTCATCAACTTTTCTGCTTTTGTCGAAAGAGGCAAAACCCTCATTGACGTTGACGATAACTTTACCTTTTTTCATGAGGCAGAACTGCATACCGATATCGGGATATTTTCCTTTTATCTCCTGCATGATGCTGCGTGCTTCTTTTTGCAAGTCCATAATAAAAGCCCTTGGTTTGAAAGAGTGTTTGGATTACTTCTTTATGTAAGTCGGAGAAGTTGTCTTTATATGCTGTTCTGTTTTCTTGACTTCATTGTAATTGACATGTATTTCAGAACGTTTTACAAGCTCGATGTAAACGTGGTCATCAAGACCGTACCATAGCGTAAATTTGTCGGTGAAGAACGTCTTGTTGTCCGGAGAAGTTTTTTTTGCCGCCGCTTTTTTCAGCAGCTCGAAACAGCTTTTTACTGTTTCCGGAGTCCAATATACCGATACGGATTTTGCGTTTATGACGCAGATGTTTGCAGAAAGTTTTATCTCAGAAAAAGCCGCTTCAGAAGTTTTTTCCGGAAACAGCGTGATGTGCAGGATCCCGTCTTTTATCTGCCATTTGCCTTTTGCAGAGTTTTTTCTTCCTCCGGCAGAGAAGAGGCCTATGAGCATATCGTTTTCAAAAGAGCAGGTTCCGTCCTCTGAAAATATTTTGAGTACAGGGAGTTTTTCAGAAGTGACTGCCGATGATATATTTATTTCTCCTGGAATCTCCTGAATGGTTTTGGTGTAGATAACAGACTCTTCAAGACATTCCCATTTGCCCGTGATGATATTTCTGACAAAGGAGTCATCTTCTTTTGCAGCCAAATCCTCAGCAGCGTGCGGACTTGCTGGAATAAATGGCAACGGAGATGAGCTGTCGTTTATCTTTGGATTTGCAGCGCATCCTGCAAATATCAGGAGCAGCGCAGACGAAAACAGACAAAAGAAAACAGAGAAAAAATTTTTCATATTAGCAGCTCCTCCGTTTGATGAGTCGTTATATTGATGTTAAGCGTTCCGGAGCATTCCGATGTGTTCGTGAACGCTCCGGAGCGGGATTTTTACTTGGCAAGACGTTTGGCAAGCTCTTTCTCGTAAGCGTCAAAATCGTCGATGACGAGCTGAGCAACTCCAGTCTTGACCGCGGCTTCGGCAACTTTGCGGGCGACGCGGGGCACGACGCGGGTGTCGAAGGGTTTGGGAATGATGAGTTCGGGGTTGATGCCGCCCTTGTGATCGAACAATCCCTTGGCAGCGTCTGCGGGATAGGCGGCGCAGAGCTGGACTTTGATATCTTCCGGAATCGGCTCGGTGGCAAGTTCTGCGAGGGCGTAACTTGCGGCGAGCTTCATCTCTTCATTGATATCCTTTGAGCGGGTATCGAGAGCGCCGCGGAAGATTCCGGGGAAACCGAGAACGTTGTTGATCTGGTTGGGGAAGTCGCTGCGTCCTGTTCCGACGACGGCTGCTCCTGCGGAGCGGGCAACGTCAGGATAGATTTCCGGAACGGGGTTCGCCATAGCGAAGATGATCGCGCCGGGAGCCATGGTTTTGACCATGTCGGCGGTGACGCACTCAGGAGCGGAAAATCCGAGGAAGATATCTGCACCCTTCATCGCATCAGCGAGGGTGCGGGCATCGGTGTCGCGGGCGAAAAACTTTTTCTGTTCGTTGAGGTCGGTGCGTCCGGTGTGGATGACTCCTTTGCTGTCGCACATGGTGAAGTTCTCTTTCTTTGCGCCGCAGGTGAGGTAGAAGCGGCTGCAGGCGATACCGGCGGCACCGGCTCCGTTGACCACGAATTTGCACTCTTCGATCTTCTTGTTGACCAGTTTGAGGGCGTTGATGATGGCAGCCATGCTGATGATGGCGGTTCCGTGCTGATCGTCGTGGAAGACGGGGATGTTCATGCGTTTTTTGAGTTCGGCTTCGATCTCAAAGCAGGCGGGAGCGCCGATATCTTCGAGGTTGATTCCTCCGAAGGTGGGTTCGAGACGCTCGACGGTTTCGATGACTTTTGCGGCATCGGTGCGTCCGGATTCGGTGAAGACCTTTCCGATGCAGAGCGGAATGGAGTCGATATCGGCAAAGTGCTTGAAGAGGACGGCTTTGCCTTCCATGACGGGAAGACCTGCTTCCGGACCGATGTTGCCGAGGCCGAGGACGGCAGTACCGTCGCTGACCACAGCCACGAGGTTGCCCTTGGAGGTGTATTTCCATGCATCTTCGATATTTTTATTGATTTCGAGACAGGGTTTTGCAACTCCCGGAGTGTATGCGAGGCTGAGGTCGTCACCGGTGTCGCAGGGTTTGGAGGGGATTACGGTGATTTTTCCTGCTTTGCCTTCGCTGTGATAGGCGAGGGCGGCTGCTGTGATGTCTTTCATGATTTGCTCCTTGTTATATTTGATTTTGGATGAATGATTTTCTGATTTTGACTCCTTTGGTGGAGAGATACTCTTTGGCTTCGCCGATGGAGTGTTTTCCGAAATGGAACATTCCGGCAGCAAGAACAGCGTCGGCGTTTCCGGAGGTAAGTACTTCGTAGAGGTGGTCGAGTGAGCCTGCTCCGCCCGATGCTATGACCGGAACCGGAACAGCCCTGGAAACCGCAGATGTGAGCTGGCAATCGTAACCTGAATTTGTACCGTCCTTATCCATGCTGGTGAGCAGTATCTCGCCGGCACCGAGCTCAACGGCTTTTTTCGCCCAATCCACGGCGTCGATCCCGGTGGGAGTTCGTCCGCCGTGAGTGAATACCTCCCAGTTTCCGGAAGAGGCGTTCCACCTTGCATCTATGGCGATGACAATACATTGGCTGCCGAACTCTTTAGCTCCGTTGGTTATCAACTCCGGGGCAAGAACGGCTGCGGTGTTGAGAGAGGTTTTATCGGCGCCTGCTCTGAGCAGATTGCGGATATCTTCCACCGAGCGGATGCCTCCGCCGACTGTGAGCGGAATAAAGAGTTCATCTGCTGTTCTCCGCACTATATCTATCATAGTGCTGCGGTTGTCGCAGCTTGCGGTGATATCGAGGAACACCAGTTCATCTGCGCCCTGTTCGTTGTATTTTTTTGCGCACTCAACCGGATCTCCCGCATCTGCGAGATTGACAAAATTCACCCCTTTGACCACTCTGCCGTCCTTTACGTCAAGGCAGGGGATCAGCCGTTTTGCCGGAGCGTGTTTTTCGATGTCGATCATGCCGTTTCCTCTATTGTTTTCTATAATATATACCATAAAATATATTTTTTCACGTCAAAAAATGCTTTTTCTCAAAGAAAACTGTTTGCAAAAACAGCGGCTGGGCGTTACGTTAATAAAAGGCTCTGTTCCCGACAAAGGTAGGTAAAAGCAAATAAAAAAGTTTTTTCGCTTTTCTTGAAAGGGTGAGAGGGGCGCGG
>SUVY01000060.1 GCA_015061775.1 Lentisphaerota bacterium
AATTTTTTTGCAAACAACACTTGAAATTTAGTCTCTCATAGGAGAAAAGCGAAAAAACTTTTTTATTTACTTTTACCTACCTTTGTCGGGAACAGAGCCAATACAAAAAACTGAGGATATCCTTAATATAGCACCGAATATTTTTTTGTCAAGACTCACTTCTGAGTTAAGCCGTATATCTGATTGAGCTCGTTTTTTGAGTTTATGATTTCCCTGTTTCCGTATCCTATAACTCTTCCCTCTTTCAATGCGGCGCAGTGATCGGCTGTTCTGGCAGCGAACTCAAGATCGTGGGTCACGGTAACGATGGTGATTTTCTGCTTATCACGGAGTGAGCAGAGCAAATCTGCCAATTCATTTTTCCTCAATGGATCGAGAAAGTTTGTCGGTTCATCCAGCAAAAGCAGTTCCGGACGGCGCGCCAGAGCCATGGCTATCCACGCCCTTTGAAGTGTTCCTCCGGAAAGCTCTCTCAGCGGAGTATCTCTGTATGATGTAACTCCGGCAAGTTCCATAGCTTCGTCTGTTATCTCTTTTGCTGCATCGCTCTTCTCTTTTCCGTAAGGGAAACGCCCCATCGCAACCAGTTCAGAAACAGTGAGATACCCGCAGTCAGGATGCGTCTGGCTGCACAATGCTATCTTTTTCGCCACGTCGCGCCGCGGCATTGAATGGAGCGGAACATCATCCAGCAGACAAGCTCCATTGATTGGCTTTTTGATGTTTGCCATACATTTGAGCAGAGTACTTTTTCCGCTCGCATTGGAGCCGATGAGCACGGTGATTTTTCCCGGAGCTACTGTAAGGTCGATATCGTGCAGCACGGTATGTTTTCCATAGCCGGCAGAGAGAGCTTTTATTTCAAAACTGTTCATAATGCCCTGCCCTTCTTCATTAAGATATAGAGGAAAAAGGGAGCTCCGATAAGCGCAGTCACGACTCCGGCAGGAATTTCTGCGGGAGCTGCAACACTTCTTCCGACGGCGTCGCACAACATAACAAGAACGGCTCCTGCCGATGCCGAGCGTAGCATAAGACGGCAGCTGTTTCCGGAGTTTCCGATCAGTCGGACTGCGTGCGGAATCACCAATCCGACAAAACCCAGCAATCCCGCGAGCGATACGGCACATGAAGCAAGCAATACTGCTGAGAGCATAAGCATTGTACGGCTGAATTCCACATTGAGACCGAGGGAAGCTGCCGTCTCGTCTCCGAGCATGAGTATATCAAGATGGCGCGCAAAAAAGAGAGCAAGCAGCATACCGGCAAGAAAAACCGGAAATACTGATGCGACATCTTCTGTTCTGCACAAAGAAAAAGTTCCTACGGTGAAAGATATGACGCTCCCGGCTTTTTCGCTGTTGAGACTGAGTATCGCACTTCCGGCGGCACCGCACAGAGCGGACAACGCAACTCCGGCAAGGATGAGGCGCAGGGGGTCAATTCCATTCTTCCAGGCGAGCAGACAGATGACTGCGGCGCAGATGATCGCGCCGGAAAAACTTGCGAGGACCACTGTTCCCGGAGTTGCTGAAAAAAACAGTATGGCAGTCAAACCTGCGAGACCTCCTCCGGCAGAGACTCCGACTACTCCCGGAGAGGCAAGGTCGTTATGCAGCAGCCCCTGCAGGATGACACCCGAGACCGCGAGCGCGGCTCCTGAGATGATCGCAGCAAGTATGCGCGGCATCCTCAGCTCCCGCAAAATCATGGAGTCGGCAGAAAACGGGTCATCGGTTCCGGAAAAAAACTCGGCGATACTGCTCCACGACACTTCTACCGATCCTGTTTTCAGAGAATAGACCAGCACAGCAAAAAATGCCGCCGATACCAATATCGGAAAAATTTTTATGGCACCAGAAATATTCCGCCAACAACTCATTTTTTATCTGCTGCACTCTTTGAAGCGTCGTGTTTCATGTGCTGTTTCACTGCATCATCCGAACTGTCTTCAAACGCAGATGCCGCAAGAAAACAGCCTATCTGGAATATGCCCCACAATACCAAAATTCTTATCAGCGATATGGCTATCTTGACTCCTGAAAGTCCGTAGCGGCGCAGTATCACCCAACGGGAAACTCCCCAGAGCAGAATGACCGTGAAGAAAGCTCCGCCTCCGAGCATGGTGAATGAACCGCATATCCGGACAAGCTCCGGCTGATCGATAAAGCGGAAAACTCCTTCAAGCAGCTCAAGCGGCAATCCGGCAAGCACCAGAAGAAAGAGCGCAGGAAATCCGGATGGTTCTGTCGTTGCAAGATCATAAGGCTGATTCCAGATAAGTGCAAGCGATATTCCGGCAAGTCCCAGAAGCGCGGCGGACACCTTGTCCAGTCTGATGCACATACGGCGGATCTTCTCGCGGCTGCGGCCGTTGATCGTTGTTTTTTTGATCTTCTTTGCCATGATGTCACCGCTTTCTCGAGTTTCTGGAATTGTTTCCGCTGCGGCTGCGCGTTCCCGGAGAACCTATCTTCATCACCACAACGTAGGTAAGATATCCGATTATCACCAGTATCAGCACGAGCAGACTGTACGCATGGGGCCATCCCATTCCCTGGGTCATCATGGTAAACTCGGACATACCTCCGAGACCGGTCAGCACGGTGAGCGGCATGAACACGATGTTTATGACCGCAAGATACTTCATTATCCGCGCAAGGTTGTTGTTTCCCACCGCCATTCTGGCATCGGACATCCGCAAAAGAACCTCGGTATAAATGTGGGAGATATTCACGCACTGCTGGTTTTCAACGGCGATATCCTCGAGAAACTCCTCTTCATCCTCGTTGAATCCGATGCGGCTGCGGTTGCTGCGCAGGCGGCTGAGCAGCACCTGATTCGCCTCGGTCGCAGACTGATAGTAGGTCAGGCTCTTATGCAATGAAAACATATTGAGCAGGCTTTTGTTGGTCACGGCAAACTCGATCTTGTTCTCGATCTCATCGGATATACTGCTTATCATGCGCAAGTCCTGCAGAAAGTGGCGGGTCGCGTGATGAAGCAGCCGCAGAAGCAGTCCTGACACGGTATTTCCGCGCAGAAATATCCTGCCGTGTTCGAACAGCGGCATATTATCCGCCTGAAGCACGATGAGTTTGTCTTTGAAAAGAAACGCTCCGATGGATGAAACGCGGAATTCAAGCCTTCCGCCTATCTGGAAGTCACGCGGACGCTTCATAATGACGGCGACGTGGTTGTCTTCGTATTCGATACGGCTGACCTCGTCCTTGTCGAGCGCGGAAGCAAGTGTGTGCGGGTCGATACCGCACTTCTCAATGAGATATTGCTGCTCCTCTTCTGAGGGATTGCTGTAAACCTGGATTATTCCGGTCTCACCCTCGGCGCAACGCTGTATCCTGCCGTCTGCAAGATTGTAGAATTTCAACATTTTCAAATCTCCCGTAATCCGGTTCCGGTACGGTTTCCGGACAAGCCGAGCCTGTCCGGGGCCGGGGAGAGGAAATGCAGTATGAACTGTTTATGCCGCTACATGGCAAAAAGATATTCCATACCCCCCGACCTGGCATCTTCGGGGAACCGTATCGTCGCTGCTGGTAATCATATATTTTCACCACAAATTGTTACTGTATAAAACGGCAAGCCGGAAAGAATATACTCCGGCACTTTTAAAAATATAACCCTTTACGCCTTTTTTTTCAAGTTTTTTTTGACATAACTTGCGGAAAAAAAGGCTTTCTGTATCTGCGTCAAATACTCTTCTTCGCCTTGGCTGCCTTGCGTCTGCGGCGCGCCGTAACCAGATATTTCACCGCGAAATAGGTGAGCGGAGTCATTACCACAGTCAATAGTGTGCCTCCGGCAAAGAATGATAAAATAAGGTCGAGACTCAGCCCGAACAAAGTGGAGTAGTCCTGTTTATGCACCACGTCCGCCATCGCTTTGCTCACTTCGGCATAACTCAGACTGCCTCCGATAAGTTTGTTGCCGACATAGCATTGCACGGGATAGATGATAAAAATAGTAAAAGGATTGGTGATGAGCGTTCCGAGCACGGCACCTACCTTACTGCCCTTGAGCCAGAACGAGGTCGGAACAGACAATGCGAGCTGAAAACCGAACGGAATAAAACATCCGTAAAACATTCCGATCGCCCAGCCGCGGGCAATATACTCAACGCTGGCATTTTCGCCAACCATTTTAGTATATATTTTAAGCCACCATTTGCGGAGTGATTGAGTAAATTTCATTCAAAACACCTTCCCTTAAACTACCATAAAACCAAGATCATGCAAAATTTCTGCGGCCCCCTCCGCCGCGTTTTCCACCTGAAAAGCAGGAAATTCTCTTCTTACGTAATAATTTCCGCGCAGTTCTTCAAATTTTTCCGGACTGCTTTTGAAATCGCGGGTGTCGCGCATGACATCGTATGTATATAGTACAGCATATTTCACGGCTTCGATATCGGACGCTCCGGCCGGAATAACAATACGTGTCCCGGAATCAGGAAGCGGAACGAGACCTTTGCAGTCCCAGTTATGCAGAGCTTCGATGCCGAGCTTCCGGGCAACGGCGCGCACGATGGAGACCGTGCCGTTGGCTTTTCCGTCGAGGGAGTATCCGGCTATATGCGGAGTCGCCGCATCTGCGCGTTCAAGCAGTTCGCGGTCGATATCCGGCTCATTTTCCCAGACATCGAGCGCACACTTTGATATCCTGCCGGATTTCAGAGCGTCGAGCAGAGACGATGTATCTGCCGCCTCTCCGCGCGAAGAGTTGATGAATACGGCTCCGTCTTTCATCTTGCGGAAAAATTCGCTGCCGCACAGATGGAAGGTCGGATGATCTCCCTCATATTCAAGCGGAACATGCACAGTTACAAAATCAGATTTTTCCGCTATTTCATCGAGCGAAACAAACCCTTCACCGCCCTCTTTTTCCGCCCGCGGAGGGTCGTTCACCAGAACATTCATTCCCAATATCCGGGCGGTATTTATCACCTTTTTTCCGACATTGCCTGCTCCGATAACTCCGAGCGTCTTGCCGGAATAATTACCGAATGTCACCAGTACAGAAGCGATATATTGAGCCACGCTCGAAGAGTTGCATCCGGGAGCATTGCACCAGGTGATCCCGATTTCGTCGAGCTCAGCCGTATTGAAGTGATCAAGTCCGATAGTCGCAGTTGCGGCGATCTTTACCCGGCTGCCCGCAAGCAGTGCTTTGCCGCATTTGGTGCGGGTCCTGGTTATCACCGCGTCGGCATCACACACCATTTCTGCAGAAGTCTCCCTGCCCGGAGCGTAAATTACTTCGCACCCGGCTGTTTCAAAAACTCCGCGCAGAAACGGTATCTTGTTGTCGGCGACTATTTTCATATCTTCAAATATATCTCGTGGGGTCTGGAACGTTTGCCGCGGCAAAACCATCTTTTCTCAGCAGGCAGCTCGCACACTTTCCGCAAGCTCTGCCGTCATCATCAGCATCGTAACATGAGGTGGTGAGAGAGTAATCGACTCCGAGCGACACGCCGAGTTTGATTATTTCAGCCTTGCTGAGGTTCTGCAATGGAGCGTGTATATTCCATTTCCAGCTCTCATCAGCGGCTTTGGTTCCGAGATTGACCGCATTGGTGAATGCTGTGATAAATTCGCTGCGGCAATCCGGGTAGTTGGAGTAATCCACGCTGTTGACTCCAATAAAGATATCGGCACACCCGAGGGTCTCAGCCCACGCGGAAGCGAGCGAAAGAAAGACCAGATTGCGCGCCGGAACATAGGTCACCGGAATACCGACCGCCTCCTCATGGGGAACATCCATATCAGATGTCAAGGCTGAGCCTCCCCATTGGCGCAAATTCAAATCAAAAATACGGTGCTCGACAACGCCGAAGGCTTTTGCCAGTTTCTGTGAAGCCTCAAGTTCACTCTTGTGACGCTGACCGTAATCGAAACTCATAGCGTACAACTCAAAGCCGTCCGCCTTTGCCGCAGCAAGACAGGTCGCGGAGTCAAGTCCTCCGCTCAACAAAACGACCGCCTTTTTCTTCACCTTCAAACTCCTTTTTTGTCGCCCCAGATAAGCTTGTGCATCTGAAGCTGCATACGCAGACGGCTGCCGGACTCGATCACCCAGCCGGCGAGCTCCTCAAAAGAGACCCTTCCCCAGACCGGAGACGCGAGAAGCGCTGCCGGACTCTCTTCGAGACCGCAGCGGGATATCACTTCGAGAGCAAAATCAAAATCCTCTTTCGAGGAGACTACAAATTTGACTTCATCAAGGGCTGTAAGTCCGGAAAAGTTCCCGTACATATTGAACTTATCCATTCCGGAGCCCGGAAGTTTACAGTCGATAATGCGCCGCACTCCCTCCGGAATCACCGACACATCCATCGAACCATTGGTCTCGATCATAACTTCAAGACCTCTATCCATAAGGCGCGAACAGAGCTCAGGAAGCTCTTTCTCGAGCAGCGGTTCGCCTCCGGTGATCTCCACGAGCGGAACCTTTGACGCAACAGCAAGCTCCACCAGCTCGGAAACGCTTTTTTCAACGCCTCCGGAGCGGGCATACTCAGTATCGCAGTAGGAGCAATTCAAATTGCACCCTTCAAGACGGATAAAGAAACAGCGTCTTCCCGCCTGGGTGGACTCTCCCTGCAAACTTGAAAAACACTCAATGACCCGCGGCAATCTTCAGTCCTCGTAGTAGGTCACAGCTGAGTTCTCAGACTCGCCGATTCTGACTTTATAGACTTTGCGGACTCCATCGTTGAGACGCTCGCTGAGTTTGCGGTAGATGGTGCGCGCCAAAACCTCGCTGGTCGGATTGACATCGGCAAAGTCCGAAAGCTCGGAGAGGTTGTGGTGATCGTAAGTCTTGAGCAGTGCATCAACTTCACTCTTGAGCAGTTTGAAGTCAAGCGCGATTCCGATAGAGTCGAGTTCCGGACTCTTGATGGTGACTACGACGCTGTAATTGTGTCCGTGCAGGTTTTTGCAGTCGCCGTCATAACCTTTGAGCTGGTGTGCCGCGGAAAAAGTACGGCGTATCTCTATTTCATACATAATAAATTCTCCAATTAAATATTGCGCTGTTCCTGATTTGGTCAGTTTCGCCATTCCCCCGCGCCCCCCTTGTCACGGCGTAGAGTTGCAAAGCAACCGAAGACGGAACTTCAAGAAAAGCGGAGTTCTTTCAATTTTTATTTACCAATCTGTTTGATTATCTCCCATCGCAGGGAACAAAACTTAAATATTAAGGTCGTCAAGTGCGCTCCAGGCGAGGGAGCCTGAGCTCTTTTTTCCGCATGAGCACTCTTTTTTGTTGAGATTGTTTCCACATTCAAGACAGAGTCCGGCGCAATCCTCATCGCACAGAAGATTCATGGGCAGATTTATCAGAAGCTCCTCGCGGATGTCCTCTGAAATATCAACCTCTTCTCCGCACGCTTCAAGGTCGATAAAGAGCTCGACATCGGGAGCCGTGACCTCAGTTTCGACCGGCTCAAGACATCTGCCGCAAATTCCTGAAATGGTCATGCTGCAGCTGCCCTGCACCAGAGCTCCTCCGGAAACTTTTGCCACGGTGAGCTCATACGCAAGCGGAGACACCGCGCGGTAATCGTCGTTTTCCGGAAGTGCGACAAACTCCTCATCGAGAGTGCCGGACAGCTCTATCGGCTCCTTGTCGAGCCGTGAAACGCTGAACTTTATCATCATTACCTCTTGGCAGACTGTCTCGCTGCGACCTCCTGCTCGAGGCGTTCGACGAAGCCGGAAAGGAGGCTGATAAATTTCTCGCGGTCATCTTCTCCGAGTGAAGCGATATACTCTTCGGCGAGGTTGTCGAAGAACTCTTCGCGCTTACGGAAACTCTTTTTGAGTTTGTCTCCGAGCTGAATGGATACTGAACGGCGGTCAAGCGAACTGGATGCCCTGGTGAGGACTCCTTTGCTGACCAGCGTTTCGACCATCTCGCTCGCGGCTGCCGGAGTGATATCCAGAGCCTCGGCAAGCGCCTTGAGTTTGACTCCTGAACCGCTTTCTCCGACCAGACCGTGGACGTTTTTCACCATCCGCAGCTGATTGAGAGTAAGTTTGAACAGTTGACGTTCACTTCCATTCTGCTCCTGCTCCTCGCGGAGTATCCCGGAGGCGGCGAGCAGCCTTTTAAAAAGAGAGGCACCATCGTACTCAGACATTTTTTTCAAATCCTTATGTATAAATATGTTTTATGCGCACAATATAATCTTATTTTCTTCAAAAGTCAAGCATCTGCAAGTTTTTATTTCTGCTCATCCTATCAGTCCCGTCGCATTGAGCAGCACGATGAGCAAACAGGGAATCACCACAACGCACATACAGAACTGGAAAACGAACTCCCTGTACCACTTGTTCTGCCCCCTGATCTCGCGGCATATACGCTCGATACCGATAACTCCGACCACCAGAACGGTGGTCATTATCGCGCCTATCGGCATAAGCACGCTGTTGCTGATGAAATCAAGGGTTCCGAGAATGTCCATGCCGCGGTAGCGTGAAATAAAATTGAGCGGCTGGACAAAGGAGAGCAGACTGTATCCAAGAATAGTCACAACTCCGATGACTGCAACTTCACAGACATTGAGCACGATCGCCTTGGCACGGGATATTTTCAACTCCTGACTGATGGTATGAACGTTGGTTTCAAGCAGGGATATCGCACTTGTCGCAGCCGCGAACAGCACCAGAATAAAGAAGGCGGCTCCGACAAACTGTCCTCCGGGGAAGCTGGCGAAAACCTGCGGCATGGTGACAAAAACCAAACCGACGCCTGCCTGCTCGGCAGCCTTTTCGCCTCCGAAAGCAACCACGCTCGGAATTATCATAAGTCCGGCAAGGAAGGCTACTCCGGTATCGAACAACTCGACCTGATTGACGCTGGACACCAGGTTGTCTTCGTTGCGCATATAGGCTCCGTAAGTTATCATGATTCCCATGGCGATCGACAGGGAGAAGAAGAGCTGCCCCATCGCGGCAACCACTGTCATATAGCTGAACTTGGACGGATCAGGCATGAGGTAATAGCGGAAGCCCGCTCCGGAATTCGGCAGGAACATACAGTAAATACAAATGGCGATGATAAGCAGTATCAGTATCGGCATGAGTATCTTGTTGAAACGCTCAACTCCTTTTTCAACTCCGAACGCTGCGACCGCCACGATCACCACAACGAAGAGCAGGAAAAAGCCCACAGCCTGCCACGGATCGGTGATGAAGTTTTGAAAGTACGCTGCCGAAGCGTTCATTTTCAGACCGGCATAACTCTCAATGGCGTCCTTGTGAAAACGGGCAACCGGATTGCACATCATGGCAAACACGTATTTGGTCACCCAGCCTCCGATAACACAGTAATACGGAAGGATCAACAGGGGAACCACGGCATTTATCCAGCCGCCGACACGGACGCTTCCGAGAAAAGATTTCTTGCCGGCACAAAGCTCACGGAAAGCTCCGATGGGTCCCTTGCGGGTCATTCTGCCGATAGCGTTTTCGGCGATAAGAAGAGCATATCCGAAAGTCAGTACCAAAATCAGATAGGTCAAAAGAAAAATTCCGCCGCCGTACTTGGCGGTAAGATACGGAAAGCGCCAGATATTGCCCAGCCCCACCGCTGAACCGGCGGCGGCAAGGACAAATCCCAGCTTGCTGCTGAATCCTTCGTTTTTATGCATGTTTGTTCTCCAAAAAGTTCAAGTACCTCATTCCAATGGTACAGGTATTATAAAAAATTATATTTTTATAATATATCACATTTTTGCAAAAAGTACAACAGCAAAACAAAAGTTTTCCGGACAACGCTCCCTTTTCTGTCACTTGTGAACCAGCAGAACGGATGCCTGGGAGGCTATTCCCTCTTTGCGCCCGGTAAATCCGAGCTTTTCGGTGGTGGTGAATTTCACTGAGACCCGGTCGAGAGAGAGTCCGGTCTTTTCAGCAAGACTGCGGCGCATATCCTCGCGGTACGGAGCAAGTTTCGGAGCCTGCGCTATGATGGTAAGGTCTATATTGGCGATATACCAGTCGGAAAACTCTTTGAGCCCGAGCACATGACCGAGCAACTCCATACTGTCCGCTCCCATGTATGCGGCATCGTTATCAGGAAAATGCATACCGATATCCCCGAGAGCCAACGCTCCGAGCAGCGCATCCATGAGCGCGTGCACCGCCACATCGGCGTCGCTGTGCCCGGCGAGTCCGAGCTCGGACGGAATATCGACTCCGCAGAGAATGAGCTTGCGCTCGGGAGCAAATTTGTGGACATCAAAACCCGATCCTACCCGGAACATATTTCACCTCTTTCTCATCTGGGACAGGGATGCAAATCCGCATCCGGCAAATGCCAATGCATAATTATGAAGCTGATCAAGATAACGCACTCCGAGCTGTCCGGAACGTATAATTACCGCCAAAGCAAGCAGACAGGCGGCGACTCCGCACAGGAAACACCAGAGCGTCTCCCACTTGTTTCTGGAGCGCGATGCGACAATGAATGAAGCAGCTCCATTGAACGCGGCAAACACCGCTGCCGCGACTCCGCTCACAGCGTCTCCCCTGCCCCGGAATATCGCCAGCAGCAGGATCGCAAACACCACCAGGGCGATCCACACCTTTTTACGGCTGCTTTTGATATATTCAAGAGCGCAAAACAGCGTTCCGGCGCAGACCGCGTACAGATAGATCTTCAGCCATCCGGCGGTAAGGAACGGATCTATCAGCACCGATGCCGCAAAGAAAAACGCCGCGGCTGTCCTGACTGATGCAAAGTGGATATCCGCATCGAGCATCAGGCGTTTGAATAACGTTGTCAAATTTTTCAGTAAACCGCCCATTACATTATCCTGTATTCAGAAAGCCTTTCACCGCCGGTTTGAACATGCGTAAAAAACAAGGCTCTGTTCCCGACAAAGGTAGGTAAAAGTAAATAAAAAAGTTTTTCCGCTTTTCTTGAAAGGGAGAGAGGGGCGCGGGGAGAGAGGGAAAACTTCTTTTCTCGTGAAAAGAAGTTTTCCCGCTTTCCCCGCATCATCTCCCCATATCGGGAACAAGCCTAAACACAAAAAAACCCGATACAAAGGGTTCTTCGCATCGGGATTTTTGCAAGTCGAAATCATCAATTACTTCTTCTTGTTCGCCATCGCACGCTCGTGGACACGCTCAAGATAAGCCTTGCGGCGGCGGCGTTTTTCGATTTTGTTCAGCTGCTGACCCATATTAAACTCCTGTTATTTTGGTTTGATTGCAAAACACAATGTATTAAATATATCATTACTTATGCAAAATATCAAACGTCTTTTGCACGAAAAGAGTGTTTTTTTGCAAAAAGCTCGCGGTTTCAGAGCATTTCAAGCATATACTGGAACGTTATATCCTGGCAGTCGGGCAGATTTTCATGTCCGAAGTCGGGGTAGATGACCAGATCTTTTTCTGAAGTAATGGCGTTATAAGCCGCGAACTGGGTGGACGGAGGACAGATGGTATCCATGAGTCCGGTAAACATCTTGACTTTTCCGCGGATACGGCCGGTCATGTGGTGGATATCGATATATCCGAGACGGGTAAAGAGCTCATCTTCACGCTCATGGCGCGGATCGAAGTGACGGAAATACTCCTTCAGCTCAAGGTAGGCGTCTTTGGCGAGATCCATCTCCCAGACCCGGCGGTAGTCCGACAGGAAGGGAAACACCGGAGCAAGACGGTTGACAAAAGGACAGAGAGAACCTGCAGCGAGAGTGAGACCTCCGCCCTGGCTTCCTCCCATAAGTCCGATGCGCTTCTCATCAACTTCCGGCATGGCGGCAACGATATGGATGAGCTGGGCGCAATCAAGGAATATCTCGCGGAACAGCAATTTATCCGGAGACTCTTCATCGACTCCGCGGATGATATGTCCGTGCAGAGTGTTTCCGCAGACCGGAGTAAGATCCTGAGAGAGCCCGCCCTGCCCGCGGCAGTCGATCGATGCCACGACGAAACCCGCGGCGGCATAGCCGAGTTTGCTGTGCCAATCTCCGGAGTTTCCTGAATAGCCGTGGTACTGCACGACAGCGGGTCCCTTGCAATCCGAGACCTTCTTCGGACGTACCAGTTTGGCATGGATACGGGAGTTGCCTATTCCGGTATAGAAGAGATCGAAACACTCGGCAAAGTCGGTCTGGAACTTTGACGGTATCATCTCGACCTGCGGATCGATATTGAGCATCTCAGTTACCGAACGATCCCAGAACGCATCAAAATCATCCGGACGCGGATTTATTCCTTTGTAGGTCTTGAGTTTTTCCAACGGCATATCAATTAACATGATACCATCTCCTTTTTTCAAAGCATTATTCAAACATAACATCAAGTTTTTTTATCGCATCTTCGAGGACTCCTGCCTCGTAAAGCAGATCAGCTATATTGTAGCGCACCCGGATAAGCTGGGCGCGGCGGACTCCGCCGGTCAACTGGGCTTTATCGAGACCGATCATCTCAGGTTTCCACGGGCAGCCGGCTTTTTTGAGCATCTCCCGCAATTCGGCAAACGGAATAAGGCGGTCGCGGACCGGAGCTTTGAAGCTCTCCCATTTATCCAATATCTCACGGCGGCGGGCAAGAATATCGTCTCCGCTCTTGAATTTGCTCATGGCGGTCGGGAGGACTTTATCTCCGTAACACCCCTTTTCCAGCAACTTCTCTATATTTTTTCTGCGCTCTTCAACGCTCTCGGGAGCGGCGGCTTTGGAGGCTATCTCCTGCGCGGAGTGTTCGAGCATATACTCCATAAGCAGCGTCGAGACCAATGAGCCGAATCCGGCTTTGAAACCGTGGGAGACCTCTTCACCGTTGACACTCAGTTTTTCCATCTCCCAGACGTGGCTGCACAGGTGCTCAAATCCGGAAGCGGGACGGCTCGTTCCGTAAACCTGCATGGCGTATCCGGTGGCGGCAAGTCCGGCAAAGACGTTTCCGAGATTGGAGGCGTCCCGGACATACTCTCTTATATTATCCTGCACAAGGCTCCAGGCTTCCGGAGAGATCTTTTCCTCGCCCATCATATCGGCTATCACCCAGTCGGCTCCTGCCGGAACTTTGGTCAGCAAATCGGCGTATCCGCTTGAGAGCATCCAAGCCGGAGCATCCCGCAGAACTGCTATCTCGGCAACCACCGCAAGCGGCGCAGGACAGGGAACGGTCATCTTGAAGCCTTCGACCGACATGGCGGCTCCGCTCGCGGTGTAGCCGTCAACGCTCGCAGCTGTCGGAACACAGCAGTAGGGAACTTGAGCCTTTCCGGATGCACATTTGACTATATCATTGATGACGCCCGAGCCGACGGCGACCGGAACGACTGTCTCATCGAATTTTTCAGCTAAAACATCAGATATGGAGGATTCGGGATGCAGGCGCTCTTTTCCGTAGATAACGGTTTCGCGGACAGGGTATCCGGACGTTTCAAGGACAGATGATACGCGTTTTCCTGCTGCCTCCCAAGTGTTTCCGTCGGCGATGATAACTGCGCTTTTGCCGGCAAAAAACGCCGTGAGCACCTCCGGAAGATCATCTATTGCATATTCACCCAACGCAAATGCGCGGGTCTCTATTCCGGGAGGAAGTTCGATCAGATCCATAACAAATACCTTTCAAATTTGTCCAAAACAAATCAACCTTTTTAAAATAGCTCAAAACCGCAATTTTTCAAGCAGCAATAAGACTCTTTTTCAACTTCTTTCTTTTTGGGAGATGATGCGGGGAAAGCGGGAAAACTTTTTTATTTGCTTTTACCTGCCTTTGTCGGGAACGGAGCATTCTGGTTGCAAAAGCGTCATTCGCGGACTATATTATAAAGAAGCTCACACATAACAAAACAAAGGAGTATTATTATGATTTTCAAATCGTCATTTTTTGCCGCAGCAGTTCTTTCGATCTGCGCAGTACTTTCCGGATGCTGCACCCATCAGGAGCAGCAAAAAGAAAACGTCAGTCTTCTCATTCCGGAAAAAATTTATGCCGTTCCCGGAGTCGAGACCAACGTCTATTTCAACAATGTCGTCACCGTCATCAATCCGGACAACTACGTTTTCAATGTCGATTGTTCAAAAGGACGCAACGATCTCAAACGCTGGAGATTCACTCCGCAGAAGTCCGATGCCGGAACTTACAAGTGGTCAATCAGAGTTATCGGAATGAATGGTGTCCTCGCCCGCGCCGAAGCTGAACTTGTTGTCCTTCCGTATGACGCCGGAGCCCAAAAGGAGGTCACCATGTTCCTCGTCGGAGCCAGCCAGACCAGCGCAGGACACTATGCCGACCGCCTTGTTTCCCTTATGGAGCGTCCCGGAAACCCCAAATTCAAAACTATCGGTTCCAAAGGCAGAGCAGGAAAACACGAAGGCTACGGCGGATGGCATTGGAAAAGTTTCCTCACCCGCTGGGGCTACGCCAACAGCAAAAAGATGGACGGAATGCACCCTGAGCGTCCGGTCGGATTCAACAGCCCCTTCCTCTTCCCCGACAAGGACGGCAAAGGAGTTTTCGACCTCCAGAAATATCTCGACAAGCACAACAACGGAAAAGCTCCTGATGTCGTGAGCTTTCAGCTCGGTCTCAACAACATCCTGCTGGCAAACGAAAATAACATCGAGCAGGTCACCGAAAAATCCCTCGAGAGCATGGTTGAACTCATCGGAAAATTCCAGCAGCTCAAACCTGCCCCGGAAATCCTGATTTTCCAGCACATCCCGGGAGCCAATCAGGACGCTTTCGGAGCAAACTACGCCTGCAAACTCACCAGCTGGCAGTACCGCAAAAACCTCGATATCTACAACAGAGCTCTTCAGAAAAAAGCCAAGGAACTCAATATTCATGTCGTTCCGATCTACATGAACATCGACACCGAAAACAACATGAAATATCTGAAGCAGCCGGTAAATCAGGACAACAAGCAGATGATTTCACGCGCCAACAACGGAGTACATCCCGCAAGAGCCGGTTATTACCAGATGGGAGATACCCTCTACTGCTACGTCAAAGCGGTTTTGCACAACAAAAAATAACTTTTAATGCTTATCTGAATAAGGAGAACGCGCGGAATCGCCGCGATACGCGGTCTCGAAATGGGAATCATGCGTTCACTGCACCCCGAAGTGGAATTCAACTGACCCACCTTGGCTCGCGTGCCGGGACAAACCTCTCGATGCGGCACTCGGGCGGTCAGAAGATGCCCCACCTTGGCTCGCGTGCCGGGACAAACCTCTCGATGTGGCACTCGGGCGGTCAGAAGACGCCCCACCTCGGCTCGCGTGCCGGGACAAACGACCCGATGTGGTACGCGGAGTGTTTGCGGTGTTGAATAAACGCGGTGTGTTCTAGGAATACTAGGAATACTAGGAATACTATTTTCTACAACAAGCGTTTACAAGAAAGCATAGTGCTTGCGGCATTCTTTACCGTACCGGTTCAGATGTAAGCAACCGCCTGCAACATACCCGAAAACTGAGCTGCGCCGCAACCAACCGCGTGCGATATACCCAAACGCCAAGCTGCGCCGCGACCAACTGCGTGCAACATACCCGCCCCGGCAAATTATAGTATTCCTAGTATTCTTAGTATTCCTAGTATTCCTAGTAAAGGCGGGCACTCTTTCTCACGCAGGTTCTGAACGTGCTTGGCTTGAGAAGACAGGGTTGTTTTTTATTCTCTACTAATATGAGCGAAGCGAATGCTTCATATTTGGAGTGAAACGGAAAATGCTTCATAGCGGAATAAAATGGAGTTGCTTCATCTGAAAAGGCGAGTCTTTATGAAGCATTTTGCGGTGCAACCGCAAAATATGAAGCGCAGCTTACGCTGCATGAAGCGGCACAGCGTGCCATGAAGCAAAGCCTTTTCAGGCTTCATGTTTTTTTTGCCCGGAATTCGGGCAAAAAAAATGGCAGACCTGTAAGGATTCGAACCTCAACAAAATGAACCAGAATCACTTGTGCTACCGTTACACCACAGGTCTGCGTTGTGTAATCATAATATACCTCCTTTCGGCAACTTTTCAAGCGGAATTCTGCATTTTTTTGCGATTTTTTCTTCAAATTGCGGATTCTTGACCGTTCCGGAGCAAAACTCCGTCAAAAACTGTCTGTTTTTTGTTTTGACAAACTCGGGTGTTTACACTATATTATAGAAGGCTCTGTTCCCAACAAGGGTAGGTAAAGGTAAGCAAAAAGTTTTCCGCTTTTCTTGAAAGGGTGAGAGGGGCGCGGGGAGAGAGGGAAAACTTCTTTTCTCGCGAAAAGAAGTTTTCCCTCTCTCCCCGCATCATCTCCCCATATCAGGAACAAAGCTTTGTAGAAA
>SUVY01000107.1 GCA_015061775.1 Lentisphaerota bacterium
AGCCTTTTCTGGCTGCTCAGGCACTCTCTCCGTGCGATGCGCAAGGAATTATGCATTCCTTGACCTGCAGCAGGGTTTGCACCCTGCACCCGTCGTGAGCCGATTTTTATATCGGCTCACTCCTGCTACCGTATGTCGCACGCAGTTCTTTGCGGCGATATGGGGCGTTTTTTTATTGGTATTTCTATGCGTATGCGGCGAAGCAGGTATATTTTTTGCGCTGCCGCGCAAACTCACGCAGATGTTTGCGGTGGAGTTTGGCGCATGCATTACGCCGCGAACACTCTGCGTGCCACATACCCGGCTAAGTTACGTCGCAGACAATGGCGGGCGGAATACTTCTCCACATACATGATCTCCGTTCACTCCGTTCAACTCCGTTCCTTTCCGTTCGGGAGCCTTCCGTTTTCTCAAGCCGGACTGCGTGGCTTGGCTTGTTTTCCGCTATTCTTATATTCAAACAATAGATAAAGGCTGTTGCTCACCTTTCCAGGATTTTGCAACAGCTCTTTTTTGTTTGGATCAACGGTTTAAGTTGCAGAACCGTGATTACTTGTCAGAGTCTTCGAGCAGTTTTTTGGCATTGCTGAAGGCTCCGAGGTCGGTCACATTGCTGTAACCGAGTTCCCGCAGTTTTCCTGCGGCGATAGCGGAGCGTCTTCCGCTGCGGCAGAAGAGGGCGATGCTGCTCGTTTTATCCGGAACGACTTCAGATATCTCGTCGCCGATTTTGGTGTGTTCTATCAGGATAGCTCCTTTGATCGCTCCGAATTGCTGCTGTTCAGCAAGTGTGCGGACATCGATGACGAACTGGTAGCTCTTTCCGGCAACGGGCATACCGTCTCCGGAAGAGCATCCTGAAAGAACTCCTGAAGCTGCTGCAATAACCATAAGCCAGAACTTTTTCATCAATACTCCGGATTGCGGACACAGTCCTCTTTGAGGGCGTCTGCGAGCGGATTGAAGCCCGCAGAACTGAATCCCATGTGATTGTGCTGTATCCATCCCTCAGCGCAGGTGAATTTTTTGGAAAATGCCGCGCAGAGAGCTGCACCTTCGTCAATGCCTTTCAAATAGACATCCTTTCCCTGAGTGACGTCGAGCCACTCTTTCTGAGAGCGGTGGCAGCGCAGCATATCCTTCTGGATATCGACAGTTGAAGCCGTATTGACCAGCAGCTCCGGAATGACCGGTTTGTTGAGCTGGTCTTTCAAGCCGTGCGGCATCGAGTGATAGACCGCAACTTCAGTATCGACCGGAGTGCAGGGGCGGGAGACTGAACAGTTGGGCATTCCGCGGAAGAACGCGGCACTCACAGCAAGGCGTCCGGAGTTGATGTGATCCTCCATGTAATCATACGGACCGTGAGTCAATATGATTTCGGGGTCTGCATCGCGGATCTCAGGAACCAGCGCGCTGTAAAGTTCTTTGGTGTAGAATACTTCGACATCCTCACAGATGCTCTCATGGTAGATCGCACCGATGAGCTCCGCCGCAGCCATGGCCTCTTTGCGGCGTATTTCGGCAGTTGTGCGGCGGTCAAAATCCTTCGAGCCGAGACTTCCGTTGGCGATGGTCATGTAGTGAATCTCGTACCCTGCTTTTTTGAGCATGATAAGAGTACCTGCCATATAGAATTCGATATCGTCCGGATGAGCGGCGATGGCAAAGGCGGCTTTACTCATAACTTAGTGCATCTCCACATCGCAGACGCCGAATCCGCCCGCATAGAAGTTGAAGATGACGCTGGGATGGTCTGCCAGAAGCGACATCGGAACAGAGCTGTCAGCGATCTTGTTGGCGATCATATAGGTCGAGAGACGCTGTCCGAAGGGGTTGTCGTGGTGTCCGGGATGCCAGATGGAGACGTTCTCAGCCTTCCAGGTCTCGGCGGGACCGACGGTGACTGCTCCGTTGGGAACGTTCTGAACGGTGCCGCCTCCGGAGGTACGGGCATTCTGGATCAGTGTGATGGGATGCAGCTCGACGGTACGGGCTCCGAGCTTGCGGTACTCCTCGGGAGTCGGCGGATTGTCGATATAAGCACCCTCTCTCTTCACGGGGTCATTGAAAGCCCAGTGTTTGGTCTCTCCCTGTCCGCCCTGCATGATGATGCAGCGTGCGGCATCGAAGCTCGCGGAGTACTCGGCAGGATTCTCGGTCGGGAAATGGAGGTTCTCATCGGGCATTCTCAGCTCTTTTCTGATACGTGAGAAGCAGAGATCCCAATCTGCTTTGGCGAAGCCGAGCGGGAAATCGATTCCGGCGGCTTTGCCGTCAACGATCCACTCATCCATGCCCCAGAAATGGCAGTTTTTTAGGTTGATATCAAGATCATTGACGATCTGGGCGACGATGGGGAGCTGCTCGGTCGGACCGATGGGACCACAGATACCGGCGGGGTTGTCGGCGGTAGCCTGTTTCCAGCATTTGATGTATTCAAGAGCCTCTGCGGCATAGAATTCCTGCAGGGTCGGGAAGATATTGATCTTGAATCCGGGACGCTCAAGTTTTTTGAGGTCGTTCAAAGTGAGTTTTGCTGCCGCATCGAGGATGGAGCGGTCAAGGGTGGTGTAATCCCACCAGTCGGGGGAAATTTTTGAAAGTGCGCGCATGATAAATATCCTTTCTTTTTTGTTTGGAAAAGTGTACTTTAAAGAATTTAGCACGTTTGTATGTATTTTGCAAGCTCAAAAGATGTTTATCCGGGAGTAAATGAGCAAAAAAAAGAGGAAAAACCAATGCGACAGATTTTCCTCTTTTGAAAAGGCTATGTTCCCGACAAAGGTAGGTAAAAGTAAATAAAAAAGTTTTTTCGCTTTTCTCCTATGAGAGACTAAATTTCAAGTGTTGTTTGCAAAAAAATTGTAAAAAATTTAATAATCAGCGAAAGATGATTC
>SUVY01000061.1 GCA_015061775.1 Lentisphaerota bacterium
GCAAGCAAGCAAGCAAGCAAGCAAGCAAGCAAGCAAGCAAGCAAGCAAGCAAGCAAGCAAGCAAGCAAGCAAGCAAGCAAGCAAGCAAGCCTTTATTTTAATAAAGGCTTGCTTCTATCCGACAGAAGTCTTTCCGGTCGCAAATTCCACTCTTTTTCTGATTTTCAAGGTGCAGACTCTTTGTGCCTTGAAAAACTGTATCAATCCAATTTTACAGCCGCGAAGTCCAGCAATGGATTATCGCGGCTGTTTTTATTCTTACAAGGAAACGAAGCAATAGGGCAATAGAAGCATATGAAAAGAGAACGACTTATTCAAAATAAAGCTAACAAAATGATTGCACTTGCCAATGCGATTATGAGAGACTACAAAGCAGAAGGCTATGAAGCGCAAGAACTGGAGGTTAAAGATGATGGACATGGCAATAGCGGATACATTGTCCAGATTCGCAATACGGCAAAAAATGCCGGTGGTTTTCTCAAAAAAATAATTGGTTGCGAAAACTGTGCTTCTTTGGTCTTGACAGCCAAGGGGAATGATTTGGAAGTGAAAGTTGCAGGCGGAAAATGGCTCGATAAAGCGGCCGTTGTGGGGGTTTCACTGATTGTTCTTTGGCCTTTGTTTGTTACAGCAACAATTGGTTCCGTTCGGCAAAAGGCACTTCTTGATAATCTCTTTATGAACGCTATTGAAAAGCTTGCATCAGATCGGGTGTAACGGGTTATAGACTATGAAAACAATAGAACCGGCAGATTATAAGGAATTAACCGCCAAGCATATTGCATTGGCAAAAGAACTTTGTTCCGATGAGCCATTTGCTTGGCTCAGATTTTTTAAGCTCCTTACTGAAAATGAGGGTACTGCCGGTTATTTGCCCGCCCGATATGAACTGCGAATACAAAATAAAAATTGTGCCGCCGGAATTGATGATTTTTGCAGTTTTCTTTACTCGTATCTCCAAGAGAACAATCACTATGTCTTAACGATTTTGATTGAAACCAATCAAGATTTTTTTTCAAAATATTTCCGCAATGTTCTCAAAGATGCCTATTCCAGTTTTGAAAAACAATATGCAAGCAAATTTCAGACAACAACCATTGATGGGGAAGACGAGGAAAATTTGCATGGTAGACTCGCCGCAGTGCAAAAAACTGTTGCAAAACGCAAATTATCTGTTGTCGGGCAACGCTACTCTAGTTTGTTCTTGAATATCTGGAAAAATAATCAGCTGGATTATCTTTCAATTTGGTTTGGAGTGGCATTGAATTGCAACTATAAATATGTTGCTGCTTTACTCGGATTCGGGACAGACAATGCAGTTGCTAAACGTGTTGAACGTTTCAGAGATGCATATTGTGCAGATGGTACTTTAAGTTCCCAACAGCTTGATAACTATCTGGCTCATGATATAACATTGCAGTTTGCGCCGAGTGACAAAACAATGCGGTTGATCTTGCACATGCCATTCTATTGCAAAGACAAAGAAAACTGCTTTATCCGCATGGAATTACTGAACTCAGACAGCACTCATTTAACTTCTGCAGCGGTGAAGTACGGAAAGAAAACTTATCAGATAAAAAACGGCTGGGGCGAACTGAAACTGTCGGAATATCACGAACTTGTCAAAATAAAAAAGTGTAATGTATGTGTCATTGAGGATAATGGAAATGCTTCTGAAGTTTTCCCTGTTTGCACGAATGAACTTCCGGAGCGAATTGTTACAGAAGACAGTTTTGCCAAGTGGGAGACTCAAAAATCAGACACATTGCAGTTTATTGCTGATTTCGGAACGGGGTTTGCCTGGTTGCTCAACCGTAATATGGATTATGAACGGTATGGGGCTCCGAAAAATTTTGATTATGCCGATTTGAGTGTCGTTCCCGGTGAAGCTTTGGTTTTGTTTGCCGCTGACAGCAGCAATTCACAAGGTGTATTACCCTCACACGGTTTCGTGTTTCCACTGGAGTGGCGTTATTTGCCGGAATATGACAATCCGCACAGTAACTTGTTGCCGCAAGCGTTGATTGATTTGGGTAAAAAAATCGCGGCACAGCAAAAGGTTTCCCGTGGCTGGGGCTTGCATCCTTCTTACAGATTTTTCCACGATCGAGTGGATTTTTCCCGGCAGACAGCTTTCGGAGCGACCGATGAAACGGTCGCTTCCGCCTATCTTACTTTGTCTGCGGCATTGATTCTGGCTCTTCAGAAATACACTGTTCCCTCGCAGATTTTTGCTTCCGCTCAATATAACTGGCAGCATGGATCGTTGCAGAAAATCAATCTGCTTGAAAGTAAGTTGAATTTGGCGGCAAGCTGGTCGGCAAATCCCTTCTTTGTTGCTCGTGATCAGCAAGGTGAAGCAGAAAAAATCATCTCTGCAAATAATTTTTCTTTCAATGCCGTTGGCTGTGACTCAGGAAAGAATGCGGCATTTCATTTCCTTGAACCATTGCGTCCAACAAAATTTTCTCCGCTGAAAACAGTTCCTGATCCAGACTACAAACAGCATCGTCCCAAACTGGTGGAGGCTCTTTCTGCACTGGTCAATGCTTCGTGGGATAAAAAGGATGAAAATGCTCCCAAACGAAACAGTTTTGTAATTCTTTCCGGTAACCCCGGCATGGGGAAGAGTATTTTGATGTCCGATCTGCGTGACCGCTATCTGGAAAAACATACTGTTTTTTCCTTTGCCTGTAACGCGGGGGATAAAAATTGTGCTGAAAACTTTGCAAAATCTATATCCTATCAGATTGCCAGCAATTCATCGGCATTTGCTGTTGCGGCATTGAATAACTTAACGGAACTTGCTATCAATGCCGATATTCCCGAACAGTATCGCAAACTTATCTATGAGCCTTTGATTGCCACGGCGGATAAAAATCTCAGTCACCGCTATTATATATTGGTTGATGGATTGGATGAAGATACACCGATGCAAAATTGCATTCCGTCACACTCTGCTTCGTCTGCATGAGAGGCTCCGCGCTGGTAAACGATAAGTTGGTTTTCATGGTACGGTATTCTTTGATCATCTTGACACACAAAACCCTGTCCGCTTCGGATAAAGATAAGCTCAGTACAGTTGTGGCTGTGAAAAAATGGTTCAGCTGTCGGAGTTACTGCTATATCGACAGCGTATGTACAGGTTATTGAAGCCATTATTTCTCCATTTATCGGATTACTCTCTGAACAAAATATATAATCGTTTCCTGTAAAAATCAAATTTTATTGTTTGAAGATGGAAAAAAAAGCGCGATTTGTATAAACGATATGGACGTTTTGTCTATTCTCCGGACACCTGTATTCATGTATATTATACCAGAGTTAAGTAACAAAAACAGGAGTTTTACTATGAATAAGACAACCGCAGTTATTTATGATGCAGTAGATTCGATCCGTGTGGGAGAGGTGACTCTTCCTGAGTGCAAGCCCAATCAGCTCGTGGCAAAGACCATATACACCTTTGTCTCTCCGGGAACAGAATTGCGTGTCCTCGGAGGACACTACGGGGCAGCCGGAAAATATCCCGTCGTTCCCGGATATTCTGCCGTCAGCGAAGTCGTCTCCTGCGGAAGTGAAGTAAAGGGTTTCCGCAAAGGTGATCTTATTTCATGCCGCAACTCGGTCAATTTTGCAGACTGCCGTGCAATGTGGGGAGGTCAGGCTGCGATGCATGTTTACGATACTGACAGTGAGAACACTCCTGTTTTGCTTCCCGAAGGAGTGAATGACCTGCTGGCTTATGCCGCCGTTGAAGTAGCGTCAATAAGTTGGCGCGGAGTTGAAGCAGCATGTCCTGTTGCCGGGGAGACCGCCGTTGTTATCGGTCAGGGCATGATCGGACAGTTTTCCTCCATGTTTCTCAAAATGGCAGGCTGCAAAGTTGTGGTCTGCGATATTGATGAAAATCGCCTTGCCGAAGCCCGTGAAGCGGGTGTTGCCGCGGCGGTCAATTTGCGTGATGCTGATGCTGAGGATCGTCTGCAGCGTTTGGGCAACGGCGGATTTGATATTGTCGTTGAAGCAAGCGGAGTTATTCCCGGAATCACTCTTGCCCACAAACTTCTGCGCCGGAAACCGCAGAATTATTCCAAAGACTACAAAGTCGAACCGATCCGTTTCTACGGAAAAGATTGGCCGCGTCTGCTGGTTCAGGCAAACTATATCGATAAGGTTGAAATGGACCCATTCTTTTTCTTCAAGGGGGAAGGAGTTATCATGTTGACTCCGTTCGACCGCGGTGTCGAGGATCGTCAGAAAGTCATCGAATATATCCGTACCGGAAAGATCGATCCGTCGCAGTTCCTTAAAACGGTCTGCAAGCCTGCGGATATGCCGGAACACTACCGTAAACTCCAGCGCAAGGAAATCATTTCACTTGTCTGTGATTGGCGATAAAATCCAATATAAAATTATCAGAAAATTTGAATATGAACAGAAAAATACGTTGGGCGATCATCGGTATAGGTAAATTCTCTCCCCGGCGCGGCGGAGCCAATGCTATTGCATACGCACATGCTGAGGCTCTGAAACGCAACAGTGACAAATTTGAACTGGTTGCCGGAGCTTCACGCAATCAGCAGAATCTTGATGATTTCAAAAGAGAGTATCCCTGTAATACCTATCAGGATATAAATGAACTTCTGCAGAAAGAGCGTCCCGAAGGAGTTACCATTTCAACCTACGCTCCGTCCCGAGAGGAGCACGTTATTGCTGCGATCCGGGCTGGAGCAAAATTCATTCTCGTTGAAAAACCGTTAGCGTTGTCTTTCAGGGCAATGCAGAATATGCAGAGCGAAGCTGAAAAATACGGAGCCAGACTCTTTGTGAGTTTTCAGCGGCGTTACGGTCAACCTTTTGTATGGGCAAGGGAGACTGTGTTGTCGGGAGCGATCGGCAGGGTTTTCCAAGTAGATCTGCATCAGCCGTTCAGCAACTTTTTGGATTTCGGTCCGCATTTTATCAATAGTGCGCTCTATTTTCTGGATGATCCGGAGCCGCTTTCGGTCACTGCTGTCGCTGATGAAGAGGGAGAGCTTCCGTGGCACGGAATGTTTGTGGAAAAGCGCATGGAGGCAACTGTTTTCTTCAAAAATGATCTGCGTTTCAATATAACAGCTTCTCCTGAAAATACGATGGATATTCCGCTTATCCGTGTCAATGGAGATAAAGGTTTTGTTGAGCTCTATATGGATAAAAAAGAGGGTATGAACAGCGTGTTCTGCCGTATGAGTGCAGACGGTTTTGAAAATCCTGTTTCCGATGAAAATTTCCATCATGGAGACACAGATAAGTATCTTTATTTTGAGCGTTGTTATGCCGATATAGCCAATGCAGCAGAGAGCGGTTCAGCCAGCAAAGTCGATCTGGTTCACGGTATGCTTACCCAGGAAATCCTGCTGGCGATGTACTCTGCCGCCCAGAGCGGAAAGCGAGTGTTATTTGACAGTGACCGTGTAGAACCGGTGTTCAAGTTCTGCTGAAAAACCTATAAATATACATAATGTGACATAAAGCCGTTGCGCACCGTTGAACAGGTGTTGCAACGGCCTTTTTTCTGGTACTCCTGACGGTAAAAGAATTACAAAAACAATACGATTTGAGCAGGAAGTTTTACAGCTTTTTCAAAATATCTTCTATTTCAGAACAGCAGGAGCCAAATTTCGCTTTGTATTCTCCCTGAGATGTTTTTTCATATCTGAAGAGCGGAAGAGACGTTCCCACCGCCAGCGGAGCAAAGTTGCCTGCTCCATCGGGAATGTAACCGAATGCTGCGACGTGCCGCTCTTCGGAAATGATTTCACAACTGCGCTTGCTTCTGATTTTTTCAAGTTCTTTTTCAAGCTTATCCCGACTGTCTATTCCCTTCCACATCCAGTTGTCCGGAAGTCCGTCTCTGCGTATTACCTCATCGAGAATGTCTCCGTGTATCTGAGCCAGAAGACAACGTCCGGAAGCTGTACTGTAAAGCGGTTTGATGCGGTTGGGAGAGAGAATAACTTCCTGATCGCACACTTCTCTTATCAGTATTTCCATTTCAAATCCGTTGCGGAGTGCGACCAGCGAGACCGTTTCTCCCAGACTTTTTGCGGCACTCCGGATACTCGCCGTAAGTTTTCCCACAAGGTATTCGTCGCTGAATTTGTCGGCACTCAAAGAGAAAAATTTGCTGCTCAATGTGTAGGCTTCTCCGTTGCCGGACTGTTCAATGACTCCGCAGGATTTCATGGTTTTGAGGATATTGTAGCATACGGCTTTATTCAAACCGACGCGGCGGGATATCTCCATTGTATAGAGCCCGTTTTCGGGAGCTGATTTTATGACAGATATGATATCGATTGCTCTTTTTATCGATTGTATCATTTATTTTTCCTCAAAACAAGAGTTTCAAATACGCCGAGTTCCGGAATTACTGCTTTGCCGTTCCTGTTAGCCAATGCGTTTCCATTGCTGACGCAGGTGACGGAGAAGTTTTCCGGAATTTCAAGCTCGATATCATGCAGCGGAATGATGCACTCTACCGAGCAGCCGCACTCCTGCATAACTCCGCAGTAGTTGAGCAGATGCAGATAAAACTCTTTTCCATCTTTTGAAGCTGTGGCGTTCATCACAACTCCGGCTGGAGCGTTTACCTTGACGAAAAACTCTCCGGTAAGCATATCGAAAAGGGCTGCCAAAACGTTGCGGCTTTCAGCGAGGCGGCGTGCTTCATAGTGCAGACCGATATCTGCGGCGCACCATAAAACTTTTCCTTTTCCGTAGCGGTTGAGTACGATTCCCGGAGGAGTACCGTATGGGAAAGACAAATCTTCACCGAAAGCACCTCCCGCAGGAAGATAGAGGTCGGCGAGAACTTCTGCGCCCGGAAGTGCTTCAGAAATCTTGTATTCGAGAGTTCTATTCATATACGGAACTCCGACCACAGCGTCACTTACGGGGAGCAGATGACTTGCTGAAAACAATTTTTGATCTTTCATTTTGAAGTATGCTTCCGGAACCAGAGAGTACCCGTAACGCGAACCGGTTTCGCGGTATTCTCTGCCGCGGCATGGCTCATACGGGCGGTCTTTTATATTGGTGACGCCGAGAAAATCTGCCGGAGCTGAAAATTTTCCGCTGACATAGAGCGAGCCGCCGTTTCTGACGTAATCCATAACTATTTCAAGTTTGTCATCAGGAAGCGTTGCTCCTCCCGGAATGGCTATTGCCTTATATCCGGCGAGGCGCTCAGAAGTTATCTGCGTATCGAAAAATGCTCCGAAGTGGCGGTGGGATTGCAGAAGTGCGGTATGGGTTCCATGAAAGGTTCTCTCCATAATTTTGTGCTGCGTCTCATCTGCCGCTTCAAAACTGTAACGCGGATAAATAAGGGCGATATGCTTGATATTTTCAGCTTCATGATATATTTTTGCGGAATTTCTGTGTTTGACCACCTCTTTCGATAACAAAGGAGCGTTTGTTGTATCATTCAAATAGGTCGTCATCGCGCATACCATCGGAGTTGCTCCATGCATAAGATACGCGCCGTTTACCACCTCTATTTCCGCCATCGCAAAGTTGCGGAGTGTTTCATACGGACCGGGAGGGAGGTATCCGAGAGACACTCCGTTGAGGGCATCTCCGAGGCGCAAAGTCATCAGGGTATCCCAGATGCTGCCCGGGCGGTGGATTTCAGTTGTATTGCCTCCGAAAGCGTTTTCGTTGGTGAGTTCAGGAGCTCCGGTTCTGTGAGTAGGCAGAAATTCAAGCGTCATATTGAACATCAGGGGAAGTTTTTCCGGAGTTATTTTTCTGACGCGTCTCAGGACCTCCCGGCAGGAGTCATCTCTGACCTGATTGAGTATCTGCTGACTGCCATCGGCAAAGGAGAGTTTTTCCGGCATGACTTTGCCGCTTTTTTCAAAATAAGCGCGTTTGCAGTATTCGCAGGAGCAATCACCGTACCAGGTCGGACCATCGAGATAGAGAGCCTCAAAATCATAATTGCGGCAGAGTTCTCCGATAGCTCCGTACATGGCTTCCAGGAATTTATCATTACGCATACAGCTGCGCAGATGAGTTGGCTGTCCTCCCCACGGAATGGGTGTTCCGTCGTACTCTGTTGCCAGAAATTCGGGATGTTTTTCTGCTGCCGTGCAATGGACTACTCCGAAGTGGCAGTACGCCATGACTTTGATTCCGGCAGAGTGCATAGCATCGAGGACTTCGCCGAAAAGATCGCGTTCCCCGAGTTCAGGATATTTTGGCAGATACTGTGATTTTCCGAAGGTGTGCACAGCCCAGCGGATAGCCGGATACCGGACAAAATCTGCTCCGGATGCCTTTACTGCGTCCACCAACTGCTGCGGACTCTTCCAGGACGGCAATTCGTTTTCTTCGATGATCGCAACAGGAGTGGACTTCACCCAATCATACGATATCTCCATAATAATAAAACCTCATGATGTCTGACGTGTATTTCTCTATGTTGGTATAAAATAACTGTACCTGTATAATAATATAATACCCGCGATATACAGTTGCAAGCACTCAACAGAAAGATTTCGGTACAGTTTTTGTTTCGGCAGCTCAGTTTATAAAAGAGTATGGATAGTGACCGAAGCAGAGTTTTACTCCCTCATTCTGCAGGGAACGCAGTAATTTGAGAGAGTTGAAAAAATCCGGTTTTTCGCGCTGTTCCTGAGCAGATGGTTCATATTCCAGAGCTTCCGGCATATAAACTGCATCGCCGATCAACAGGATTTGGTTTCCGTCGTCACAGGTGACCAGCAGACTCTGGTGCCCCGGAGCGTGTCCGGGGGGGGGGATACAAACGATGGAACCGTCTCCGAGAACGTCATATTTTCCGTCAATGGAAGTGAATTCGTTGTTGAAATGCCTCAGCGCATCGGCAGTTTGAGTTTGCGCGATGACTTTGGCGCAAGGGAAATGTTTCAGTCCGTTGCAATGATCTGCATGGGCATGGGATAAAATAATGTAATCTATTGAGTCGGGATTTATTCCGGAGTTTTTCAGCTGTTGAGCAGCTGTCTCTTCAGCAGTTACTTTGACAAAATAGTTTGCCAGAGTTTCCTGTTTGCGTTCAGGAACAGTCTGTCCGGCATCAAACAGAAGCTTTTTCCCGTTGTGTTCAAGAAGATAACACGCAACCGGAACAGAAATACGTATTCCGTTGTCGCGTACAAGCGGGCGCGAGAGCAGATGCAGCCACGTCTCTATTGTTCCAGTTACTATTGCGGTTATTTTCATGGTGTTGGATTTCTCAATATAGTGAAGCCATTTCTTTTCAGAAGTAAATATAGCATACAGCGGATTTTTTTCAATGTATTGATACAAAAATTATAAGCTTTGTTCCTGATATGGGGAGATGATGTGGGGGAAGGGCGAAACTTCTTTTCACGAGAAAAGAAGTTTCGCCCTTCCCCCACGCCCCCAACCCACTTCAAGAAAAGCGGAAAAACTTTTTTATTTACTTTTACCTACCTTTGTCGGGAACAGAGCCAAATTATAAAATCCCGGGGTTGAAAATTCAGAAAAACAGGGTATCTTATATGATGTATTTGGAATGAATGATACTGACAAGTTTCAGTTTAAATATACAGGAGTTTTATGAATAAGAAAGAGTTGAATTTTCCGTGGAGTTTCGGCTGCAACTTTATTCCATCAACAGCTGTCAATCAGCTTGAGATGTGGCAGGCGGACACATTCGATCCTGAAACCATCGATCGTGAGCTGGGCTTGGCTGCCGGGATCGGAATGAACCTTGTTCGGGTCTATCTGCACGATCTTCTCTGGCTGGATGATAAAAACGGCTTTCTTGAGCGCATGGAGCGTTTTCTTGAAATTGCCTCTTCTCACGGAATAAAGGCGATGTTCGTCTTTTTTGATGATTGCTGGAGAGAGAAGTTCAAATCAGGAAAGCAGCCTGCGCCTATCCCGTATGAACACAACTCCGGATGGATACAGTCTCCCGGAGTTCGCGCCGCCGACGATCTTAGTCAGCGTCCCCGCCTTGAGGAGTATGTAAAGGGAGTCCTTACTCATTTTGCTCACGATACACGCATTGCATTGTGGGATCTTTACAACGAACCCGGCAACGGAAAATCTGGAGATCACATCACCAAAAGCGGTTTGCGCGGAGTAGCCTCCATGCCGCTGTTGCGCGATGTATTCCGCTGGGCGCGTGAGGTTGCACCGGAGCAACCGCTTACCGCAGCTCCGTGGGCATTCGGAGAAGACTTTGATGAGTTGAACCGTTTTATGTTTGAGAACTCTGACGTCGTGACGTTCCACGCATACAATCCCCCTGCAGAGCTGCTTGAGCGCATCAACTTTGTCCGCTACATCGCCTCAGGACGGACGGTGATCTGTTCAGAGTATATGGCGCGCACCATTGGAAGCACCTTTGCGTCATGCCTTCCTCTGCTGCGTGAAAACAATGTCGGAGCAATAAACTGGGGATTGGTATCCGGCAAGACCCAAACTATTTATCCATGGGGCTGGAACAAAGATAAAGGAGTTCCCTCCAAGTACTTTCACGATGTTTTTCATGCAGACGGCTCATTCCTCCATCCGGAAGAGGGAGAGTTTTTCAAAGAGTTTATGGCAAAATAGTCTTTTACAAATCATCCATCTGACATAGAACCGCAATCGGGTTTCAAAGGCTGATTGCGGTTCTTTTTTTTTTGTGTGCGGTGGAGACATGCGGCTTGTCATGGACTTCTATGAGCTTGTCAGCGGCAAGACTCCGTCCATTTCCTGTACTCTTCTTGAAGACTCTCTCAACAGTCACCGATTGGCGTTTGCCGCTGACGAAGCGATGGAGTCAGGAAAAGTCGTTCTCTTCTGAACAACCCAATAACCCGTTGAAAAATATCATTCGCGGGTGTATATTAACTTATCGTGACATTTTGTCAGCGCAAAATGTCTTGGAAGTCATTATCTGGAGTTACAGGTGAATTCCCGTGAAAATCGGGAGCTGTCGCGCAACCGTGAGCCGAATATCAACGGCGAGCCGGATCCCTGCCGGATACAATTGTGCGCGTAACACAAAAGAAAGAGAAAAACCATGAAGACTTTAGCCAAAGTCTGTCGGGGTGCGGCTTTGCCGTACCGTTATTCCTTGTATGATCAGCGTCAGTTGATATACGCACGCAGTATAAGCTGCTTCACTCTCATCGAACTCTTGGTCGTAATGGCGATCATCGGTATTCTTGCGGCGATCCTGATGCCGACGTTGAGCTCCAGCCGGGAGCGTGCCAGGGCGGCAAATTGTGTGAGTAATCTGAAACAGATCTCCGCAGCGAATTTGTTGTATGCCGATAATAACAGCGAGTATCTTGTTCCTTACGCCCGGGATATGATGACGACCAATCGACAACGCTGGTGCGGAACTTCGGAAAATTCCAGCAGCGGAGGCGATGCGCTATACATCCCTGCAAACTCTCCGTTGGCACCATATCTTGGAAGCAGCGGAAAAATCACCCAGTGCAACTCTCTTGTGCAGCCTCCAAAGAGTTTTGAAATGAATTGCGGCGGCTATGGTTATAACACTCTGGTAGGAACATTGCGTCCCGGAGAGTTCAGTTCCGAAGCCTATGCTTCCGGATTTTCCGTCAAACGCATGAAAAATCCGTTCAACAAAATCATGTTCGGAGATGCCGCCATCATGGTTGACCGCAACGGAAATTGGAGTTCCAATCCTGTTTGTCACGGTTACAGCGCGAGCATAGAGGCTCCCGGAGGAGACTGGCTGATGAATCCCACCATGCACTTCAGACACAATAACCGTGCTGTCGTGAGCTTCTGCGACGGTCATGTCGATACGAAGACGCTGGTAGAGTCTGCCTATGGCGATGAACGCTATCAGTTGGGATTTCCCTGCCGGAACAATAATGATGACCGCAACAGTTTTTTTGATCCGCGGTATTGAGGCAGGGGGAGAAAATGAAAAAGATTTATATTTTTCTTCTGACAGCTGCCGGAGTATTTTTTATAGGTGGCTGCAGGGAGGATTTGCCTGCACCAAATCCGGATAAGATCGAATACTTGAGGAAGAAATCGCGGTGTTCCTCATGCCGCAAAGTCAGCGAAATCGGCAGATATGAAAGGGTAAATCAGGCACTCGGAAGGTGTCCGTTCTGTAAAAAAGTAGTAAATGTAATGAGCGGAGTTGTAAAAAACTGACAAACTCCGCGTTGGCAAAAACATCTGTCCGTGGTGCCGTTTTTTGGCATAGGGAAGGGGCTGCTGCAAACCTCAAAAAAGGAAAGCAACAGCCCCGTTATTTTATCAATTTTTTTGAAGACAGAGCTGCTCAAACACTTCGAGCATCATATCTGAAGCCTTGTCTATGCTGTCCATGAGGTATGCTTTTGATTCGGCAGCCTCAAAATTGTTGGCATAGAGTTCAGGAGCTCTCCTGAAGAGATTGCTTGCGGCATACTGTCCTGATTCGCGGGCGATCTTTGTCCACATATTGACGCGGATGACTCCGTCTCCGGGAAGTCCGGAAAACTCTTTAGCATTGAGCGAGCTTGTGCCGTGGAGCACCAGCATCGGTTTTCCCAGGGCGGCAGTGAGTTCCTGAGCTCTTGCCTTGAGATATTTTGCGTCAGAGTGCGCGGCCTGCTGCTCCGTTCCGAGGTCAGCTACAAGAAAATCGACTCCGGTTTCGCGGATATATTCGACAGCCCGCTGAGGGTAATCGTCGATAGCGGCACTCGCTTTGCTGTGCATATCGCTTACAGTGAGCTCCTCCATGATTCCTTCTACCAGGAGTTTTTTTCCGTAAGAGCCGACATACTCTTTTGTGAGTTTGCGGTTGACTTCCGGAGGGCGTGTCTGGGCATCAAACATGGCAGAGGCAAGGTAGTCGCTTCCTGCGGTCAATGCCCAGACATCGGTTTCCGGATCAGCGTGGTCGAGGTGCGGAAGCACTTCGATTTTTGCATACGGAGAGTCCGGAGTATTGCACAGCACTTTCAGGTGCTCCATAACGCTCATGAATCCGAGCTTTGCCACTCCGGATTTAGTTACGCGCTGTGCCTGCGGCATATAGCGGTAGTTGAAGGTCATGGCAACCGATACCGGAATCGACTCAAGCTCATACTTGTCGCAGAATTTTTTTGCGGCAAGCAGGATCGCTTCGGTGTTCCAGTGGCTTGCTGTGCAGAAAATCGGCATGGCGGAGCGGTTTTCCCTCACCTTGTCGATGACGCGCATGGCATTGTTTCTGCCGGTGATGATGGGCATGATCAGTACTCCAGATTTTGTTTGATCTCGTTGAGCGAGGGAGTTGCAGGATCGAAGGCGAGTTCATCCTCATATTTGCATGCCTCATAGAAAATACTTGAGGTGCTTCCGTAGGCGCCTGCGATATGGTGGATGTAAGGTCCTTCGACAAGTTTGCGTTCCCAGAGCGGCCAATCGGCGACCTTGACGTAGCAGTAGGTTCCGAGGTTGTAGGGACCCTTGACGACGTCGCCTTCGCCTGAGAAGAGGGAGTATTTTCCGTTGATGCTGTCAAAACGCACGAGAGAGAGATGACCGTCTTTGAGTTCCCAATCGCATACGCCCGGAGCGTGGCTGGGCAGCACAAAGTGGTTTCCGACCCGTTTTGCGCCTTTTGCGAGGCTGGCGGGGAAGGGACCGCAATGCCAGAGCAGCTCAGCGTTGTCATCTTCGGGATGGCGGATGGTCAGGTCGGCGAGGAACACCGGCTCTTTATCGAACTGTGCGGACTGGAGCATGAGGGAGCTGATAGTTCCGGGGATATCAGCTTCGCATCCGATGGGGAACATTTCGTCGGCAAGCAGACTGTTGATGTAGCAGGGGCAGATGCCGATTTCCTGCTGCATGGAGTCCCAGCATTGTATGGATGCTGCGCTGACGTTCTCTGATGCAGCCCAGTTTTTGATTGCAACATAGAGAGCTGCAAGCTTCTGCGGAACATCATCAGATTGTCCGGCAGCAAAAGTTGCTGTGCTTTTCACCAGATCGATGGCATCTTTGAGCTGCGCGTCAGGGGAGGCGAGGCGGCTGCGGACGTCGCGGTAGATCGCCGAGGGATCGACCGGAATGACGGATATTCCGAATTTTTCGAGCAGTTCGCTCTCGTTTGCGATGACCGAATAGAAGTCGCGGGGACGGCTTCCTATCTGTCCGATGCGGGCATTGCGGAATTTTTTCAGGACATTCGCAGCTGCAATAAAGTTGAGGAATCCCTTTTTGAACACTTCATCGGTGACGTGAGAGGTGAGGATATAGGTGAATTTGACTCCGAATCTCTGGAGAACTTTGCTTGTGGCAAAGAGTCCGCATTGGCTGTCGCGCAGACGTGAGCCGTCCGGCTCGGGGGCAGCATCGCGGGGAGCCCAGATCAGCAGCGGCTTCCTGATGGCGCGGGCGGCGATGGCAACGGCTCCTTCGCAGCCGAAGTTGCAATGCGGAGCGAAAACGGCATCGACTTCCTCTGCGATGAATTTTTTTGCAACGACAAGAGCATCATCTTCGGTGATAAGCAGCCCTTCTTCGTTGAGAAATTCAAGATCGACGATTTTTACATTCGGAATCAAATTTTTTATTGCGGCAAGGGTTTTAGTCTTCTCTTTGAAAGATTCTTCTTTTGAAAAAAAGACACGGCGTGTCGGCATATAACCGAGGACAAACTCTTTTTTCATAGTATCACCTCTGTATGATTGGTTGTGAGTTTTATTGTCACTTCTGTTACAATACATCCTGTTTTGACACGTGTCAAGTGTGTTTTTGATTTTTTTATCTTTCATTTCTTGAAAAAAGCGATTTGTATGCTAAAGTAAAATAGAGCAAAAGAATAACTGCAATCGAAAGAGAAAAACATCTGATGGTGACGATACAGGATATAGCGGCGGCGGCTGGAGTGTCGCGTTACACGGCGAGCAAGGTGATAAACCGTGCCTCCGGAGTAAGCGACGATACCAGAGAGAAGGTCCTGCGTGCCTGCCGTGAGCTCGGATATGTTCCAAACCTCAACGCGGTCAATCTGGTGCGGGGGGCTTCGCGTCTGATCGGCGTGATAGTTCCGTATATCACCGATGGTTTTTACAGTATGCTGCTGGAAGGGATGGAAAAACTCTTTTCATACTCTGGATATCAGTTGGTCTATAAATCCAGCTACAACGACAGCAAAAGTGAGGTCGAAGCGATAACTGCGCTGCTTTCACTCAAAGTCGGAGCACTGCTGATCGTTCCAGTGGTAAAAGATCCCGACCGCAGTATGCACAGTCTTGCTGAGCGGAACACCCGGGTGATATATCTTGACCGTCCATACTCAGAAGAGTGCTTCTGTATCCTCAATGATAATTTCAACAGCGCGGTGACGATGACGGAACATCTTCTGTCCCGGAGTCGCGATATAGTTTTTCTCGACAGCTTTTACGGAGAGGAAAACCCCACTTCACTCGCCCGCCGCAAGGGGTATGAGTATGCAATGGAGCGCAACGGAGCAGTTCCGCGGATAATTCCGTCCGGGGCAGGAGCGGTGGAGCAGGATAACGAATATTACGCCTACGAGAAATTCCGTGAGTTTTTCAGTAACGGCGAATCCTGCGGAGGCGTATTCTGTGTCACCGACGCCGCCGCATTCGGCGCAGCGAGGGCTGTCCGGGAGGCAGGCTTTGTTCCCGGCAGGGATATTTTTATCGGAGGACACGATGATCTGCGTTTTGGCGCATTTGCCCAAGTTCCGCTTACGACAATGGCTCAGCCTGTCGATGGGATATGCCGGTCTGCACTCGGTATGGTGGAAACATTTATGCGGGGAGATATTCCGGCGCAAAAACGCATAGTGCTTCCGTCAAAGCTTGTGATACGTCAATCCGCCTGATTTTTTTTTAGCTTTGTTCCCGCTCTCCCCGCGCCCCTCTCACCCTTTCAAGATATTATGAGAGACACAAGAGGTCTCTCATTTTTTATGCCTGAAAAACAAAAAGTGGTTTGCCTCTTGATAAAAATGGATTTATGTTAAATCCGAGAACAAACCGAAGTCGCATAGT
>SUVY01000062.1 GCA_015061775.1 Lentisphaerota bacterium
ATTTTGCAGAGATTTTATCAAAGAATTCTGTTAAATCATTTTTAGTATTTGGAATTTTGCCGAAAGATACACTTTTTTCACCCTTCAAAGCAAAAATTTCGATAGTTTTTTGAGAAACGTCCAATCCGAAGTAGATTTTTTCTTGATTGTGTGATACATTATTCATGGTTTGTCCTCCTGATTTTTTAGAAGCGCACTATGCGACTTCGGTTTGTTCTCGGGTTTAACATAAATCCATTTTTATCAAGAGGCAAACCACTTTTTGTTTTTCAGGCATAAAAAATGAGAGACCTCTTGTGTCTCTCATAATATCTTGAAGTGGGATGGGGGCGCGGGGGAAGGGCGAAACTTCTTTTCCCGCGAAAAGAAGTTTCGCCCTTCCCCCGCATCATCTCCCCATATCGGGAACAAAGCTTATAATTTAAAGACCTTACCATTGCAAGTGCGTTTCAACTGTGCTTATGTTCAAAAAATTATCCGTTCCTGCTTGACAAAACAGTTTTTGACGTGTAATGTATAGTAAAAGCTAAAAAAACAATCTGGCAACGTCAGTTTATTTATGAATAAAATTATGAAAAAGATATTGACATTTATTCCGTTCGCGGCGGCCGCCCTGCTCTCATCTGGATGGCTTGACAACAATTTCTCCAAACGCACGGAGATCGATACCGATACGTTCCGTCACCCTGAAGGCAGAGAGATGGTGCTCACTCTTGATGCTAAACGGCTTGAAAAAGCGTGCAAAGAGGAGTTTGCTCCGGGAAAAATCAAACTCTCAGCCATCGATGCTGAGGGCAAGGAGCAGGAAGTCGCTTTCTACTCTTCCGGAGTCGATAAAGTTGACAATAAGCTGCGTCTCGTATTTGTCAAACCCGCAGAAAAACTCTTTCTCTACTTCGGCGGAAGCGGCAAATCTGCGGACTCCGCCTGCTTTGATGTTCTCAACGGCAAAGCCCTCTCTGCAAAAAATTACCGCAGCGACGGATTTTTCAAAGCCTCTGTGCAAAACGGAGTTATGAACCTCAAACAGAGCCGCTGGACGTCTAATCCTGACAGCGACGTCTATGTTGAGCAGATATTTCCGGTTGCCCCCAAATATGCCGGAATGCCGGTCACGCTGATCTTCGACGCTAAAAGCAACTCAAAAGCGATGTGGCCATTGGCAATAGATATCGTCAACCTTGACGCCAAAAAACGCATTATCGGTCAGCGGGTCTGCGATCTCCGCTGGGCTACGGTGCAGACTGTTCCCGGGAAAGCGTTCCACCAGCGTCTTGAGGGTCATATCGACCCCAACGCGAAATACCTGCGCATCCGTTTGAGAGCGGCAAGAGCGGGACAGAAGAGACTGTTCGATACGCTCGGAAAACCGCTTGCTGATACCAAAAGCAGTCTTCCGGATATCGACATAAAGCGTTTTGTCCTTATTCCGGGAAACCATGCTGCGCTCCCCGGAGCAAACCCTGAACTCTACATTGAGGGCGTAAAGAAGGGCTCTTCCGCACTCAAACTTGCCGGCAACACTTCTCCCTTATTCAACAACTTTTCTGCCGTCATCTGGAGCGAGAGCGGCAACGTAAGAAAACAAAACGAGATGTTCTGGCCGCTCGGAACCGACGGAACCGCTGAATTTTATGTTAAATTCGACAAACTGCCCAAACGCCCCTCCGTGCTGCTGGAAAACGGCAGAAACGGCAAACCGGCATTCCTGCGTCTTGAAGTCAAGCGTGATATGTTCTTCGTCAAATTCAACGGTTACGATCAGCCGCTGAAGAACGGAAAAGCGCGCATGACAAGTTTTCAGTTCAGCAAAAAAGTTCCTGCCAAGCTCAGTACCGGAAAATGGACCCATGTTGCAGTCACCTGGAACAAAAACGGTGTCGCCCTCTTTGTTGACGGAAAAAAACTTATGAGCGAAACCGTAAAGATCGCTCCTGTATCGACAATACTCAAAAACCAGAGCCGCACAAACAATATTGCAGAGTACACCGCGTTCGGAGCTGATACCCATCGCTTCACCTCCGGAAACCCTGTCGGTCAGAAATACCTCGAAGGAGCGGTCGATGAATTGAGGATATCCAAAAAAGTGCGCTACACCGCAGATTTCACTCCGGCAAAGGAGTTCAAAGTTGACTCCGACACCTGCGCTCTTTTCAGCTATGAGAAAAACTTTGACGGAAAATGCGGCTTCAGCCCCGGACTGATCTCCGGAAGCATTTACGCTGCCGATGTTCCTCCGAAAGCCGACACCCTCAAAATCGAAACCAGAGACGGAAAAAACAGCGTGGTGCGTTATGTTCCCAAAAACATTCCTGACAGCAACATTCCGCAGTATTTTATCCGCGAGACCAGCTATCCTGTGCTGCCGACTCCGGAGGACTTCAAAATGGCGAGGGTATCAAAGAGCGTGACCAAGACGCTCAGCAACGGTCAGAAAATCGAATTTACCGCCGCGAAACACGCAGTTCCCGAGTACGTTGAGGTCAAGGCGACGACCAAACCGGTCAAGGCACCGTTCCTGCGCCACCACGGAGAGATCGACGCCCGCAGCTTTGCCGACGTTGCCAACAGCATAGATTTCTCAGACTGTCCGGACGAACACTCCAAAGCGCGCAAAGCGTTTGATTTTCTGGTGAGTTCGACTGATTACTTCACCTTCTCGGCGGCGGATTTTCCGCGATACAGCGATGTTCCGATCCACGCGGGAAGCCACGGACTTGTTGCCATCAACAGCTATGCGGCTTTCCAATGCGGTCCCTTGAACGGAATAGCGTCCGGGCTTTACGTCAACGGCTTGGGATTTCCGGCTGTGCTCACTTTCGGAAACGGTCACCTCTTCCAGCAGGTCATGCTCAACGGAAAACTCAGAGTGTTCGACCTCTCAGCCCAGCAGTATTTCCCCTCAAGAAATCAGGATGACGCCGCAAGTCTGGATGAGCTTGAGAGAGACATCTACCTCTTCCAGAGGACGCGCCGCCCGGCAGGAGGTGCAAGCCACTTCTTCCGCATGGGCAAACGCGGAACCCATACTGTCGCCAACGCTCCGCGCGAGCGTCTGGAGTACACGCTTTATCCGGGAGAGAGTTTCCGCTACTATCCCGCAAACAACGGTCTCTCAAACGACCTCAACTCTCTTGACTGGAGAGGTAAGACTTGGGAGAGTTTCCTGCCTACGTGGGAGAATTTCCAGAAAGAGACCAACGCCGCCGTCGAAGTCGGCAGAGTCATCCAGCGGCCGCTTCCGCACACCTCAAACGGAATATACTTCTTCAATGGAAAAGTTTCTCCCGGAGCGTTCAGCAATATCAGTTCCAACGGCTTCTGTTTCCGTATCGACAGCCCATACACTATCATCTGCGGAGCGTACAGCGTTCCGGATAAAAACGCCACCTTTGAAGTGAGCTACGACAAGGGGGCATCCTGGAAGCCGCTCAAATCAGCCGGCGGCGTCTGCAAGGTGGAATACGCTCTGCGCGGACGTCATGTCGCCCTGCTCAAAGTCAACACTTCGAGCCGCACCTTCAAAGCCATGACCGTGACCCAGATGAGCCCGCGCCGCCAGACCGGATTAGCTCGTGAAGGCAAAAACTCCATCCTCTTCACCTCGGATGAGGGAGAGGCGCAGGTCACCATAGCTTACAGGGAGCGTGCCAAAGAGATATCTCTTGACGGAGGCTTCTACTTCGGAGTCGTTCCCGGCATCGAAAGACAGCTCTTCACTCTCGAACCCGGCAAGAGCCGCACCATCAAGGTCAATGGAGTATCATCCAAAGCCGCAGTAAAAACTTCAGGAGCTCTCAAAGCGGTACTTGCCGGAAACAAACTCACCGTGACTTCTCCGTCTGATATCCCAAAGGGCGTCCACTACATCGTCATCACCGACGGTAAAGCCGTCAAAGCGGCGGATTTCCTCGTCTGCAAAGGCGTCAGAGAGTATTCAGTCAAAGACCTTAAACCCGCCAAAGTCCGCCGTCAGCACGACAAACTTGAGACCCGGAAAGCCGACGCAAACCGGGTACAGGATGTGGTCAAAGGACAGGCAAATATCGATGTTTCAAATGTCGCTCCGGGAAAATACGTTGTCTTTACCCTCACCAGAAGAGACAACCGCAGCAACTCCTACATGCAGGCAACCATCTGGAACGGAAAACAGGAGCTGATCGCTTCCCGCATCCGCAACCCCGGATTTGAATACTACAAAGCCACCTATGGACCATTCCCTGCCCGCTGGGAAAAACGCACGGCAAAAGAGAACTCCATCGACCCGTGGTCACGTTTCCGCTGGGATATCGCCACCGGCAAAGACACCTACCCGAGAGTATCTAATATGCCGCTCGAAACCGAGATCAAAGCCGGAAACAAAGCTCTCACCCTCGCCGCTCACACCGAGTGTGCCGGAGTGATTTTGCTTCCGTCTGACGATAAGTTCTTTATGTATATGACTGCCCGGAACCTGCTCAGTATGAACCGCGCAGACTGGATGTTCAACACGCTCAAGTAAAACCAACCACTCAAAAGGAGGATAAAAAATGAAAAATCTGCATCCTAACACTCATTCATCTGTCTGGCACAGACAGATGAAGCTGGCCAGCTTCACCCTGATCGAGCTGCTCGTCGTCATCGCTATCATCGCCATTCTTGCGGCTATCCTTATGCCGGCATTGTCCAGCGCGCGGGAGCGAGGCAAATCCGCTCAGTGTATGAACAACCTCAAACAGATCGGACTTGCCAATGCGGGATATATGAACGATTACAACAACTGGTATCATCCGATGTACTTTAATGCCGGCGTTGCTGCGCCAGACAAAAGAGTTGACAAATGGATCGGCAATCCGGTCAACGGCGCATCGAATAGCGGCTCAAGATTTTGGCCTTACTATATGGGCAGCGCAAGTCTGCTGAAAGGTCAACTCAAATATATCGCTGCCGATATCAACAAGCCGAATAATGTATTAGTCTGCCCGTCTGATCAGGATACTATCGGCTTGAAATCAGCAACCAGACTTGCTGACAAAGTCTATTACTCTTACGGAGCAAACATGTTTGTTGCAGGTGATTATCAGGGCAATGGATCAAACTCAATATGGCTGAATATGTCCTCCTTCGGAGTGGAAAGAAACGGTAACAAAATAATAAAGAAACCGAGCCAGCTTCCGCACTATGCAGACATAGCAGACCGTGCAACTCCTGAAGATGACAGAAAGCATCCTAAATTTTCTTACAAATTCAGACAGCATGATCCTGCTGTTCCTGAAAACTGGATGGATTTGACCAAAGGACCGGGAAACCTTGGTGCCCGCCATAATCTCTCTGTCAACACCTGTTTTGCTGATGGACACGTCAAGAGCATCATGACTCCTATTCCCAACGGAGAGACCGCATCGACCAAATACATCTACTGGGTAAGTCCGATTCACCCCGACAGAAGCAACCTTAACTAAAGAGGATTTATTATGAACACCAGAAAACTTATTTACTCCTGTTGCGCCGCAGGAACTCTGTTGTTGAGTTCCGGCTGGCTCGACAAAAACTTTGCCAAACGCACGGAGCTTGATGTCGATGCGTTCCGTCATCCGGCAGGGAAAGAGGTATTGCTGACCATCGATGCCGCACGTCTCGGCAAAGCGACAAAAAGCGATTTTCAAAACAAAAAAATCAAGCTCGGCTTCACCGATGCTTCCGGCAAAGAGCGCGAGATAGCTTTCGCCTCAAACGGAGTCGAAAAAGTCGATCGCAAAATGCGTATATCCTTCACCATGCCGCAGGAAAAGGGAACTCTTCACCTCTATTTTGACGGCAACGGCAAAGGTGCAGGCAAAACATATCCTGATGCCCTCAACGGAAATGCGCTCGACCTTTCAAAATACAAAAACGACGGCTCTCTCAAACTTACTGCCCTGCCCGGTGGAGGCATGAACATCCGCCAGAAGAAGTTGGCAAAGAGTGTAAAAATCAGAAACAAAGTTAAAAGCGTAACTCTCAGTATATCGCAGGTATTCCCGCTCAAACCTGAGTATGCCGGTATGCCGGTCACGCTGGTATTCGACGGTTTCAGCCGTGCAAAAGCAATGTATCCGTTTTCCGTTATCGTCCACTCTCTGGATGCCAATGGCAACGCTGTCGGAGAGCCGGTCTGCGATCCCCGCTGGACCACATTGCAGAGCTCTCCGGAAAAACCTTTTAATTTGCGGCAAGCTGGAAAACTTGACCCCAGAGCCAAGTTCGTAAAGCTCACTCTCTCCGTCCACCGCGCCAATGAGCCCAGAGCATACGATGTCCACGGAAAACTGCTCAAGGACTTCAACACCAGTCTCGCCAATATGGATATCACCCGTCTTGAGCTTATTCCGGGATATCATACTACTGTTCCCGGAGCCAACAGCGACCTCTACACCGAAGGTGTCGCTCCCGGAACGTCGGCTGTCAAGCTCGCCGGATATACTTCACTGCTCTACAACAACTTCCCGATGAACGTCTGGGCGGGCGGGCAGTATGCGAAAAATCAGAGTATGTACTACTTCCCCGTCGCCGACGGAACAGCTGAATTTTACCTCAAATTTGATGAAGTTCCGCAGAAAGAGGTCATCCTCTTCGACAACACCAGAAACCGTAATGCGAGTTTTCTCCGCCTTGAATACAACAAAGGCAAACTTATCCTCAAAATGAACGGCTACGACAAACGTGCCAAAAGCAAAGCCAAAGCCAAGATAACGTATGAATTGGTCAAGTCCGTTGCTTACGACTTGCAGACTGACAAATGGACTCACTTTGCCGTCACCTGGGATAACTCAGGAGTCAATCTCTTTGTTGACGGCAAAAAAATCCTTCATGACAGCAAAGCTGTCGCTCAGGCAAAAACCGTGCTCGGCAAGCTCAAAGGTAATCTCGACGTAGCAAGCAACTTGGCCGAGTACACCTGCATCGGAGCTGACGGACACCGCTATTATGAAGTTTACGGCGGTATCTTGAACAACAACTATTTTAAAGGTGCCGCCGATGAGTTGAGGATATCAAAAGTGGTGCGCTACACTGACGACTTTACTCCGGCAACCAGTTTCACCGTCGATAAAGATACCTGCGCTCTCTTCAGCTACGAAAAGAACTTCGACGGCTTGAGTGCCGTCGGAAGCCGCTGGATATCCGGAAGCATCTTTTCCGGCGATGTGCCTCCGAGAGCCGACACCTTCACCGTTGAGGACAAAGCAGGAAACAAAGAGCTTGTCCGCTATGTTCCCAAAGCCATTCCCGCCAGCAATATGCCCGAGCACCATATTGCCCAGACCAGCTATCCCGTGCTTCCGTCAACTGCTGACTTCAAAGCCGCCCGCGTCCCCAAGAGCGTGAGCAAAACTCTTGCCAACGGAGAAAAAATCGAGTTCAACACTCCGGAACACACCGTTCCCTACTACGTCGAGATCAAGGCAGTCAATGAACCGGTGAAAGCTCCGATGCTGCGCCATGCCGGAGAGGTCGATGCCCGCAGTTTCGCCGATATAGCTGAGAGCATGGATTTCTCAGACACCCCGACCGACCACGCCAAAGCGAGAAAGATATTTGATTTCCTCGTGCGCTCGACCGACTACTACACCTTCCCCGGAGCTGAGTTCGTCAAACACAGCAATATGCCCATGCACGCCGCCGCCAACGGACTTGTGGCGATCAACAGCTATGCGTGTTTCCAGTGCGGTCCGCTGAACGGAATCGCCTCAGGACTCTTCACCAACGGACTCGGTTTCACCTCGACGATGACTTTCGGAAACGGTCACCTCTTCCAGCAGGTGATGATCGATGGAAAACTGCGCGTCTTTGACCTCTCTGCTCAGAAATACTGGCCCAGCCGCGATCAGGATGATGCCGCAAGTCTGGATGAGCTCGAAAAAGATGTCTATCTCTTTTACAGAACGCTCAAGAGGCAGCCCAATGCGATCAGCCACTTCTTCCGTATGGGACCGCGCGGATTGCACTCCAACGCCAACGAACCGCGCGAGCGTCTCGACTACACCCTCTATCCGGGAGAGAGCTTCCGCTACTACCCCGGCAGCTGCGGCTACACTCAGGATATCAAAGCCCTCAACTGGAGAGGCCAAAGACACAGCCCCGACACCTGGAAGAACATGCAGAAAGTGACAGGAGCAGACGTTGAAGTCGGCAGAGCCATCCAGAGACTTCTCCCCCACGTCGCCCAGGGAGTTTACAAGTTCGACGGCAAAGTTGCTCCCGGAGCGTTCCGCGACATCACTTCAAAAGGCTTCACTTACCGCATTGACAGCCCCTACACCATCATCCACGGAGTTTACAGCGTTCCGGACAAGAACGCATCGTTCCAGTTGAGCCGCGATAACGGCAAGACATGGAAAGATGTCGCCTCCAAAAACGGAGTCTGCACCCTCGAATTCGAGCTGCGCGGACGCCATGCCGGACTGCTTAAAGTCAAAACTTCAAGCCGCAATTTCAAGGCGATGACCGTCACTCAGATGAACGCCCGCCGCCAGACCGGACTTGCCAGAGCAGGCAAAAACTCCATCCTGTTCACAAGCGATGAAGGAAAAGCCCAGGTCACCATGGCATACCGTGAGCGCGCCAAAGATATCGTCTTTGAGGGAGGCTTCTACTCCGGAACTGTTCCGGGACTTGAGAGACAGCTCTTCACACTCGTTCCCGGCAAGAGCCGCACCATCAAGGTATCCGGAGTCTCAGCAAAAGCCAAAGTCACCACCTTTGGAGGCATCAAAGCAACTCTCGCCGACGGCAAACTCACCATCACCGCTCCTTCCGGCATCGAGAAGGGCGTAAAATACGTCATCGTCACCGACGGAAAAGCCCAAAAAGCCATCGACGTACTGGTGAGCAAAAAACTCAAAGAGTTCTCCATCAAGGATTTCAAACCCTTCAAAGGTAAAGCCAAAGTGCGCAAAGTTGACGACACCCGTCCGCAGAATGCTGTTTCCGGAGCATACCTTCTCGATATCTCTGATGTCGCTCCCGGAAAATACGTCATCTTCACTCTGACCCGCCGCGACCACCGTGTCAACTCGGTTCCGCAGGCGTATATCCACCACGGAAAAGTCAAGATAACCGCCGCCAGATACCGCAATCCGAGCTTCGATTTCTACAAAGCCGAATACGGTCCGTACAAGGCACGCTGGAACAACCCCGGAGTCGATGAGAAAACCCTCAGCCCATGGTCTCGTTTGCGCTGGGATACCTCGACCGGAAAAGATACCTATCCGCGCATGCTGCCGCTGGAAATCACCATCAAAGGCAAACACAAGCCGCTGAAGCTGACCGCCAACACCGCCGATTGCTATGGAGTGATACTTCTCCCCTCAGAGGACAGAGACTTCATGTATTTCACCATCGCAAACCTGCACCACATCAGCCGCGCAGACTGGCTGTTCAACGGATATCTTGACCCGATATATTAAATTTGAAAGGAATTATTATGAAAACTAAATTCATCTGTCTGCTGCTGGCAATTCTTTGCTGCGGCGCGTTTGCCGGAGACAGAACGCCAGCTCCGACCAACGGCAGAAACAAAATGGCGAAACGCAAGACCAACCGCCCGGTTTACAGCAAGCTCACCTTTGTTCCGGGCTTCGCCGGATGCTCGTTCTACTACCCCGCCGCGAATGGAGACAAAATCGACGTCTCTTTCCGCAAAGCGGGCTCAGGATCGTTCAAACCTGTCCTGACTCCGAGCTACAACAAGCGGGAGAAACTCTGGAGAGGAAGTATCGTCAATCTGGCGGAAAACACCGGATATGAGGTCAAAATATCCTCGAACGGCAAAACCCTTGCTCAGGGTAAATTCACCACCAAAGGAGCTCTGCCCAAGATCGCCAAAACAATTGTCCTCAATGAAAAGAACTTCAAGGGAACTCTCACGATTTCCGCTCAGGGCAAACCTGACGGCTGGATACGCTACACCTGCGCTCCCGGCTTCGTGCTGAAAAACGACCGCACCCAGCCGCTCATCGTCCTCAAAAAAGCCAAATATATCGTGCTGGACAAACTCACCCTTGAGGGAGGCGGCCACGAAGCGGTAATCGTCAATTACAGCAGCAATATCCGCTTTACCAACTGCGATATATCCGGCTGGGGAAGACTCAACACCAAGCAGGATTTTGAGACTCTCGGAGGTAAATTCGGTTACATCACCAAAGACGGAAAACTTCGCTCAACCAACTACTCCGCCGGAATCGCCCTCTACTACGGTGACAACATCCTTATTGAAAAGTGTTACATCCATGACCCCGCCGGACACGCAAACTCCTGGCGTTACAGCCATCCGTCAGGTCCCTGCGCCATCTTCGCCGTCTGTCCGACAGCAACCACCATCCGCTACAATGACCTCATCGCCAACGACCTCGGACGCTGGAACGACGCAGTAGAGGGTCTCTACAACTTCAATGAGGACGGAGGTTTCAACCGCGACGCTGAGATCTACGGAAACTTCATGATCTTCTGTCAGGACGACAACATCGAGCTCGACGGAGGTCAACAGAACGTCCGCTGTTTCGGCAACCGCTTTGAATCAAGCTACTGCGGCGTATCCATCCAGGGCTGTATGTCCGGTCCCTGCTACGTCTTCGGAAATATGTTCCTCAACACCGGAGACCAGTTCTGCAACAACGGTCAAAACATCAAAACCAGTACCAGCGGCAGCGGATTGTCCGCTATCGCCTACGTTCTCAACAACTCCTTCTGCGGAGGCGGAACCGGATTTTCAATGAACAAACATCTCAAGGCTGTCGTGATGAACAACGCCTTCGACACAAGTATAATATCCAACAAAGAGAATATGAAAAAAATCGGTTCAGTAAGTGATTACAACGCCATGCCCAAAGTCAAAGGAGCTGTTCCCGGCAAAAACGGCAAACTCGGAAATCCCGGTTATGCCGACCCCGCCTGCGGAGTCCTCGAGCCGGGCAAAGGATCTCTCCTCGCCGGCAACGGTACTGTTATCGCAAACTTCACTTCTGAAAGCGCTGTCAATATCGGAGCTTTCCAGAAAAACACCATCCTTCCGCTGCGCCCGATGCCGGTAAAGACCAGCGTCAACCGCCTCAACTTTGAGGTCAAAGACGGCAAAGCCCAAGCCAGGACTTTCACCGTCAAGGTCTGCGGCAAAGACTACAACAAAGCATTCAAAGTCGTCAAGAGCAAGAGCTGCGGCTGGTTTGACGTCACTCCGGCTCAGGGAGTATTCAAATCCGGTGAGACCATCAATTTCACCGTCAAGCTGAATCCCGCTCTCATGAATGAGCAGACCATCTACCGCGGAGCATTCGTTCTGCGTCAGGATGACGGTCTCTCCCGTCCGGTTTCCATCTACGCCGATACTGACTTTGTCCAGAAGCCAAGACTGCACAAAGACGGAGACTTCGCGCTCTACATCAACGCCGAGGATTTCATCTCCGGCAGCGGAAAAACCGAAGTCATCAACGACAAAAATGCTGACGGCGGAAAAGCCCTGAGAATGTATGAAAACAAAAAGAAAGATCCTTTTGTTTACAAGTTCTCTGTTCCCAAAGCCGGAAAATACCACCTGATGATAAGATCCCGTCAGGGACACCGTCCGAGCATTGCCGTCTCTATGGACAACCAACCTCTCCAGCGCTCATCTTTGAGCATCATGAAATACTGGAGCTGGTCAACCGTCAAGGACAGTAACAAATACAAGAGCCCCAATCCCTGGAGCTGGAAAACCGGTCCCTTTGAGCTCACCGCAGGAGAGCACACATTGAATTTCCTCCCGCTCGGCTACAAAGATGTCGATCTCTTCGTCCTGACCGATGATCCCGCCGCCTACGAGCCGCGGTAATTTCAACGCATATCTACATATAAAAACACTCCGCAAGCGTGATGTCTGCGGAGTGTTTTCTTTTTCAGATATGGTTAGATGATGCGGGGGACGGGCGAAATACTTACCTTACCTTGTTACCACAAACGCAAGTTTTGTGACATACGCAAACGGCTCATTACCCTCGGTGGATGCAGTACGCGGCAAGGTCGTGTTTTGCGACGAGTACACGAGGGAGTGTACTTTCGTACACGACCGAAGAGGCGCAGTCAGCAAGGCACGAGATTGCCCGTAATGCGCCGCCGTCGGTCTTCTTTCTTCTGTGCGTGAAAAATAAAAGTATATTATTCCCACACGACCGAAGAGGCGCAGTCAGCAAGGCACGAGATTGCCCGTAATGCGCCGCCGTCGGTCTTCTTTCTTCTGTGCGTAGAAAATAAAAGTATATGATTCCCTTACTTGACGCACATAACGTGGTAAACGCCGTCTATCACCACAGAACCCTCGGTGTCGTGTTCAAATCCCGGGAAACGGCGATCCCAGTCGGCAAGCTGCTTGAGGTATTCGACATGGGGACAACCGCTGTCGCCGAATTTTTCTCCGGACATCAGCATCGGGATTCCCGGAGGATACGGAATGATCGAATTGGCGGCAACTCTTCCATAAAGGCGGTTTGCCGGTATCAGCTCGACTTCATCGCGCACTATCTTCAAATACGCTTCGCGCGGAGTCATCACCATTTCCGGCATGACTTCAAACGCAGTATTGAGTTTTTCCGTCGGAGTCGCTGTGCGTATATACTCAAACATCTGGCTGCCCAGATCATGCAGTCCAAGTCCGCTGTAACGCTCCGGACTTGCGCGGTAGATCTCAGGAAGCACCTGCTCCAGCGGAGCGTTGCTGTCGTATGCGTGCTTGAATTCGAGCAGACAGTTGAGAAGGGTCATCCACTTGCCTTTGGTAATTCCCATCGAGAAGAGGAACATCAGCTGAAAATCCGTCGAACGGGTAGGCACGATCCCATTGCGGAAAAGCCATGCCGCCGCAAGTTCAGCCGGAACTCCCTCTTCAGCAAGCGTGCCGTCATCGTTCACTCCCGGAGTGAGGATGCTCACTTTTACCGGATCGATCATCGCCCAGTTGTCTCCGATGTCTCCGAAACCGTGCCAGACCTCATTGCTTTTAAGAGTCCAGACCGACTGCTCGCGGCAGAGCAGTTCGCGCGGAGCGTCGGCAAAATCCCAGCTTTTTCCGCTCGCGGGGTCGCTGACTGCCGGAGCGTTCCAGACCGAAAAGAACCACGATTCGCGCTGTTTGAAATCGCGGCTCATGCGGGCGAGAGCCTGACGGAAATCGACTGCTTCCTCAATGACCTCCTGGATAAGGTGCTCTCCATTGTCCGCCATCATCTTGACCGCGATATCATTGGACACACATATCGCATAGAGCGGACTTGTAGTCGCGTGCATCATATATGCCTGATTCATGCGGTTGAAGTCGATCTTTTTTCTTCCGTTCCGGACATGGATATAGCTTGCCTGCGACAACGCGGTCAGGAGTTTATGCGTGGAGTGGGTGGCAAAGAGCGTCGGAGCGTCTTTCGGCCGTTTTTCAGGTTTTCCGCGCATGGCGAAGCGTCCCTTATACATCGGGTTGAAACGGGCATAACCGTACCATGCTTCGTCAAAATGTATGCGGTCTGCTGAGCGTTCCAGTTCACGTTCAGCTTTCTCCGCGTCGATGCAAAGGCCGTCGTATGTGCAGTTGGTGACCACAGCATAGGCCCGCTCGTCTCCGTCATGCGGGATCTTCAACGCGGATATCTTCTTTTTTATGCTCTCACTCTTCATCTGGCTGCACGGAATCGGACCGATGATCCCATAGCGGTTGCGGGTCGGCTGGAGATAAACCGGAACGGCTCCTGTCATGATAAGCCCCTGTTCAATGGACTTGTGACAGTTGCGGTCGCACACCGCCACGTCTCCGGGAGCAAGACACGCCTGCATGATAGCGCGGTTGGAACCGCTGGTTCCGGTGACCACGGAGTAACTGCGGTCGGCTCCGAAAGTTGAAGCGGCAAACTTTTCGCTCTCTCCGAAAGCTCCGGTATGGTCGAGCAGACTTCCGATGGAGGTGCGCTCGATTCCGGTATCGGTGCGGAAGAGGTTTTCGTCATAGAAGTCATAGAATTTGCGTCCTGCCGGAGATTTGACGAAGCCCCGTCCTCCCTGATGACCGGGCGCAGCCCAGGAATACTCATGGCTCTTTTCGTTGTACTCCCAGACTGCGCGCATGAGCGGAGGAAGAAGAAGAGAACGGTATTTCTCAGCAGCACTTACTATCCTTCCGGAAATAAACAGCGGACTGTCCTCGAATATCCAGATATATTCGTGAGCGCGCTCCATAAGCTGTCCGGAGATCGCTCTGGAACTCTCTGCCCGGTCGGCGAGCAGAAAGACCGGAACTCCCGGCTGGCGGCGGTCAACAAGATCGAGCAGACGGCGCGAGAGGCTCTCTTCGGGCTGGTCGAACTCCATATCTGTCGAGATCAGCAGAGCGTCGATATCCATCTCATTGCCGATGACCGGCATCGCCTCAAGGTATCCGGCGATGCGGGTGACGCGGCAGTTGCGTTTTTCAAGTTCACAGCCGAGGCGGTCGAGCAAACCAGACAGGGCACGGCTGTTTTTCACGGATTCATCTTCGACGATGACGACACGGTATTTTGCAATGTCTTTCATTTTGAAAGTTCCTTTTTCAAAGTTTGATTTTGCCCATGGCAAGCAGAATGACTCCCAGCAGGGCGACCACGGTCATCATCCAGGCGGCGAGTTCCTCTTTTTCGCTCATTATTTTGCCTGTGACCGCCTTGCGGCGGGCCATGATATAGACCGGGATACCGATCACCTGAAAGACGAATGCCATCAGCAGATATTTCAATCCGGCGGCGTAGATCATCCAGAGGGCGTATATGGTTCCGGCGGCTCCGCATATCATGGCAAAGGAGCGTCCGATTCCGGGCTGTTCCTGAAACTCATCTGTGCGGGATATTTTCCAGAGATAGAGCGTGCAGCCGAGGTATGCCGGAAGCACCATGACTGAAGTGACCGACAGCATGGTATTCCAGGCGTTGTTGGCAAAATAGACAACTCCGAGCGATATCTGCATGATGAGACTTGTGATCCACAGCGAGACCGACGGAGAGCCGTTGGAGTTCTCCTTTTTGAACATCTCAGGAAACGTTCCGTCCTGAGCTGCGGCAAACGGTATCTGGGCGACCATAATGGTAAAGGCGAGCCAGCTTGTGAGCAGAGCAACGATGACTCCCAAATTCATCACGACTCCTCCCCACTTAGCCGCCACCACATCGCTCAGCAAAGGAGCGGTCGAGGGGTTGGCGAGCAGAGACAACTCATGCTGGCTCATCCTTCCGAAGGGAAGCAGTGAGAGCAGAGCGTATATCGCCAGACATCCGAAAAAACCGAGCACGGTAGCCTTGCCGACATCGCGCTGACTTCTCGCCCGGGCGGATACCACGACCGCTCCTTCGATTCCGATGAATGCCCAGAGCGTGACCAGCATGGTGGAACGCACCTGTGACCCGAGACTTCCGAGGGGTTTTATTCCCTGCAGAAGCTCAGCTCCGGTGAAGTTGGAAGTAAACACTCCGTACCTGAACACCCACGCCATGATGATGATGAACAGGAATATCGGAACCAGTTTGAATATGGTTCCCACGGTATTGAGGAATGCCGCCTGCTTTATTCCGCGCAGAACAGCATAGTTCATCACCCAGATCACGATGGAGCCTCCGATGATCGACCAGAGATTGTTGCCTCCGGTGAATACTCCGGGAAAGAAGTAGTTGAGAGCGTCCATCAGAAGCACAGCGTAACCGACGTTGCCGAAGATATTGCTCAGCCAGTATGCCCACGCCATCTGAAATCCGGCAAATTTTCCGAATCCAAGCATGGAATAGGCGTATATACCGGTTGTGGCGTCCGGCTTTACGGCGGCGAGGATACGGAAGGTGTTGCCAGAAAAAAGATTCCGGTTCC
>SUVY01000003.1 GCA_015061775.1 Lentisphaerota bacterium
AGGCGACAGTAAAAATCCTCGGAGGTCTCGTCACCGGTAAAGCCGGAATATCCATAGATTGGAAGACCGATTGTCTTGAAGGACACGGAAATCTCTCCGTAGCCAATCTCGCCACCATCAGCGCGGGATTCAAGATCAACTCAAGCGGCTCCTTCATGGTGCAGGGAACTCAGAGCGTCGATCTTACCAAGTACGGTCTCGGTGTAGCATACAACTCAAATATCATGGTGCAGTATATCAAAGACAATACCAGCACCAATGATTACTACGCCGTATGGACAACTCAGGAGTTCTTCGGTAAGACTTTTTCCGTCGGAGTAAAATTCGACTACAACGGCAACTGGACTATTGTGAACGGTTCCGAAATAAATAGCGAATTAAAGGACCATGCTTCCGAAAGATCAGCCGCTTCTCAATGCAGCTGGCAGATTAATGGTAACGGCGAAACAGTTCTTCTTACCGTCAACACCACCTCTCCCGACTTATGCGTACTTACCGACGGAAACGGAAAGGTTTATTATGGCATTGACAGTATTTCCGCCAATGCCGGCAAAGAGTTTGAACTGGTCTCTTCCACCGACAGCGGAGTTACCATTGCCGTAAAAGCCTCCAAAGCCGGAACATGGAGCTTGGAAAGTTTCGATGCGAGCGCAACATATACCGGAATCGTGCTCGGCGGCAGCGAGTCACTTGCCGCCAAAAATGCGGCAGCAACGCTTTCAAACGACCGCACCGTAGTCATCGACTGCGGAGTTCCCGAGAGCGGAACCGAGGTGAGCATCTACTGCGACAATGACGCTTCCGGCTACAATGGAGAGTATCTCGGCAACGTTGACAGTACAGGAAAATTGACTTGGAAGATAACCAACCCGGACGCGGCAACATACAGCTTCTATGCTGTTTCTTCCTCCGACAATGCTCTTCCTGTTATGGGCAAGTACTCAAACGCAATTACCGTTGACGCCATTGAGACACAGGTCGAAGCTTCCGACGGCTGGACTTATGTCGGAGAAAATCAGTACATCTCAGGAGCAAGCATATCCGGCGTTCTCGAGGTCGAAGGCGGTTCAGTACGCAACGGACTTACCCTTGAGCACGGAGCAGAATTTATCGGTTCCGATGCCACTCTCTCAGGCAAGCTGATTTTTGGCGGAGACGTTACCTTGCGTACACTCTGTGAAACCAATAACGCCGATGTTGTTTTCGACCTTACCGAACGTAGCTTCAAAGACGACTTCATCATCAACAACAAGCAATATTTAAATGGAATAAAAGGCTGCTCTATTACAGTATCCTCCGACCAGAAGTGCGGAACATACAAACTTATGAGCAATGCTGCCGATGTCAGCGGCACTATGTCTCTCAACAATGAAAGCGGCACTCTTCTGCGTACACTTACTGTTAATGGCAAACCGCAGGAAATCAACGGAAGACTGTATGAGCTTACTCAAGTCAACGGTGAATTGACGCTCTCTGTGCAGGAAAAAGCTGTGGTAAAAGTCGCCGATACCAACTTGCTCTCGAATGGAGTATCTCAGATACTTGCATGGGATAGCGAGCAGGGAAAAGTGGGGTATATGGCGACCAACGGAAGCGTCCGTCCGGCTTGGAAGGGTGTCTGGGAGTGGAGCGGCGCAGAAGCCGACCTCTGGCGCGTCGCTGGAGTCGGACACTTCAAAGGTTCCGAAGTCGATTATGACGGAGTATTGCTCTACAACGGAGTCGGAAACCGTTTCGCCGCATGGACAGACCTTCGCAAAGGCAGTTACGGCTACGTCAACCTCTGCAAAGTTGACGGCTCATTCAACACCCAATGTCTCGCCAACCTCGACGGAGACCAATACGATGATATCCTGATCTACGACACCAACGGAAGCATCGGAGTCGTCCTCGGAGGAACCACCTACAAGGACATCTTCCACGTCAACGAGGGAGACTTCGCCACCTGGACTATCGAGGGCGCGGGCTCTTTCGATGATGGAATGGATAAACTTGTGATGGTCAACAACTATAACCACCAAGTTTACCTCTGGACAAATCAGGACACCTCCTTTGCCACTTGGAACTGGAAAACCCAGAGTGTCGGCAAGCTCGAAAGCGGCTGGGAAGTCGCCGCCGTAGGAGACTTTGAAGGAGACGGTATCGACGATATCATGGTGCTCGACCGCAACACCAACAACGTCTGGATATGGGATGACGGAAACAGCCAAACCAAACGCTGGCGCGGAACCCTCGGAGAAGGCTTCGAGATAGAAGCCTCCGGAGATTACAACGGAGACGGCTGCGCCGACCTCCTTCTCCGCGAGCACAACACCGGCTGGGGAGGAATGGGTTACTGGGGCAACGGCTACGCGGGCAACTGGGTAGATCTCAAAGCCCGCATCGAAACCGACCTGAAAAGCAGTTTCGACATCATCGCGTAAAAAAAGGCATGGGGAGATAATAAAACCACGTTGTAAGTAAAAATTATATAAGAACTCCGCTTTTCTTGAAGTGGGTTAGGGGGTGAGGGGGAAGGGCGAAACCTCTTTTCTCGTGAAAAGAAGTTTCGCCCATCCCCCGCATATTCTACCCATATCAGGAGCAACGCAAAGAAAACGTGTTTTAAAACGTTATTTTCCTTGCATTTTGCGACTTTTGGGACTACATTAAGACGTTTACGTACCGTTTGTGTGCGAAACGTCTGTTTTTTAGTTTTTGCAATTGGTTTTTATAACATTATATAAGGAACTTTTATTATGGCAGTAGATGTGCTTGTCGGTACCCAATGGGGCGATGAAGGCAAAGGTAAACTCATTGACGTTCTGACTAAGGATGTCGATATGGTCGTCCGTTTCCAGGGCGGAAACAATGCCGGTCACACCGTTGAGATCGGTGACAAACGTTACGTTCTCCACCTCATTCCTTCCGGAATTTTCCGTTCCGGAGTCAAATGCGTCATCGGCAACGGTGTCGTGGTCGATCCCATCGCTCTCGATGACGAGATGCAGAACATCAAACAGCAGGGATTTGATATCAGCCAGATCGAGCTGTCTGACCGTGCGCACCTGATTTTCGAGTACCACAAACGCGCCGACTCCCTCAACGAGAAGGGCGCAAAGCGCAAGATCGGAACCACCGGACGCGGAATCGGTCCCGCCTACACCGACAAGATGCGCCGTTCCGGAATCCGTGCCATCGACCTCACCAACAGCGAGCGTCTTTCAGAGCAGTTCCGCTCCGAGTGCGCGCGTTACAATAAGATTTTTGCCGAGTACGGAGTTGACCAGATCGACGTTGAAGCCGAGCTCGCCAAAGTTCTCGATGCTGCAAGCCGCCTTGCTCCGCACGTTGCGAACTCCACCTACACCGTGAACAAAGCCATCCGCGCCAACAAGACCGTGCTTTTCGAGGGCGCGCAGGGCGGACTGCTGGATATCGACCACGGAACCTATCCCTTTGTCACCAGCAGCAACACCATTTCAGGCGGAGCCTGCACCGGCAGCGGAGTTGCTCCCCAGCACATCCGCAACGTCTGGGGCGTCATCAAGACCTACACCACCCGTGTCGGAGAGGGACCCTTCCCGAGCGAGCTCTTTGATGCTGACGGAGAGGAACTCCGCAGAGTCGGCAACGAGTTCGGAGCCACTACCGGACGTCCCCGCCGCTGCGGCTGGTTCGATGCTGTCGCCAGCCACTACTCCTGCATGATCAACGGAGTGAACCTGCTCGCCATGACCAAGCTCGACGTCATGGACGGCTTCGACAAAGTCGCCATCTGCGTCGGATATGAGATCGACGGAAAAATCACCGATGAGTTTCCGGCGGCGGTCTCCGATCTTGAGAAAGCCAAACCGGTGCTCGAGTGGCATCCGGGCTGGAAGTGTTCTCTCTCCGGGGTGCGCAGCTATGATGAGCTTCCTGAGAACGCCAAGCGTTACCTCGAGCGCGTCGCTGAGCTGGTCGATGCCAAGATCGGAATCGTTTCAGTCGGACCGCGCCGCGACCAGACTTTCGAGGTCTGAGCAAAAGAGTTCTGCTTGAGGTTGAAAGATGGAGTTCCTGCCTTCCACATTTCGCCGCAGGGAGGGCGGGTTTCTCTATAATCTCTTCAACTGGGATTATCTGCAAATAATATCGCTCGTCTTCCTTGCGGGAGCCGGGCTTATTTTTATCCGTTCGATCGGCGAACAGATAGGCTCAGCGGCAGCCGAACTGTTTTTCGTCAAGCAGACGCAATGGCTGTGCGCCGGAGCACTTCTGTGGCTGGCAGCGGCATTTGTCAATGTGAAAAGCAGACTGTTTTTCATTGGCTCTATACTCTTTTATATAGTGACCGTCGTGCTGCTTGCCGCCGTGCTGTTTGTCGGATTGCGGATCTACGGAGCCACCCGCTGGCTGAGTTTTGCGGGGTTCCGGCTGCAGCCTTCGGAGCTCGCCAAGCCCGCGCTTGCGCTGATGCTCGGAGTAGTGTTTTCCAAGGTCTCAGTCAACTCCTGGAAGGGTTTTTTTGCCGGAGTTGCTGCATTAGCGGTTCCGTTTCTGCTCATATTGAAAGAGCCCGATCTCGGAAGCGCATCAATACTCATTCCGCTGTACGTGGCGATCGTATTTGTCTCCAAACTGCGTTGGAAATATCTCCTGGTATCGCTCTTTGCCGTTCTGCTTATCGGAGGAGCAGCCATCGCCAACGAAGCCATGAAAATAAAGCCCGTTTTGAAAGATTACCAGCGCGACCGCATACTGGTTTTTCTCAATCCCGAGCGTGACCGCCTCCACCGCGGATACAACGCCCACCAGGCGCTGCTCGCTGTGGGGTCCGGAGGTTTCAACGGTAAAGGAATAGGCGAGGGCACCCAGAACCGTCTGGGGTTTCTTCCGCACACGGTATCCAACAACGACTTTATTTTTTCGGTGATCGCCGAGGAGACAGGTTTTGTCGGCAGCATGTTTCTGCTGACGGGATATCTGCTGCTGCTGGTGAGCGTCCTGAGGACAGCATTTCTGACCGACGACCAGCTCAGCCGCTCCTTTGCGGTGGGAACGGCGACGGTGCTCTTCTGCCACGTGTTCATCAATGTCGGAATGAGTATCGGAATAACTCCGGTCACCGGACTTCCGCTTCCGATGGTAAGTTACGGAGGCAGCTCGCTGCTTGCGGTCATGGCGTCGCTCGGACTTGTTCAGTCGATATATCGCAACCGTCCACTGGAAAAGCGTACTTTTAATGCAAATATAAGATGATTTTTCTTGTCCGGGGGTTGACAAGAGTAAATAAAAGGATATATTATTGTTATTATGAAAAGAGAGATGTTAAGCGGTAAGATCCACACCGCGCGTATAACCAGATGCGAAGTGGACTATGAAGGAAGCCTTGAGATAGACCCCGAGCTGCTTGCTGAGGCAGGAATACTTCCGTACGAGAAGATACTTGTCGCCAACAAGAGCAACGGATCGCGTCTTGAGACTTATGCGATTCCGGGCAAGGCGGGAAGCCGTGAGTTCTGCCTCAACGGTCCGGCCGCCAAGTGCGGAAATGTGGGAGATATCGTGACGATCATGGCGTTTTCACTCTTCGAGAATGAAGAGGCGAAGTGCTGTACTCCGCGAGTCATCGTCCTTGACGAGAACAACCGGATAATCATGCGCCGCGGAGTTGCGCTGTAAGCGTCAGGATGATAAGAATGACACGTCGGGCAGGAGAATCCGGACAGGTATTGACCGAGTATGTCATGATGCTGATAATAGCCGTTCTGGTCGGCTGGGGAATCCTCAGTCTGTGCAGGACGATTTATAATGAAAGTAATGATACAGTAGAACTTGTGAGCGGCGACGTGCCGTAAACCGATTTTACAGGAGAGAGAGTACGATGAAAGCGAAAGTCAGAAGACGTTTCCGTAAGGCAGAGCGCGGTCAGGCGCTCGTCGAGTATGTTATCCTCATTGCAGTCGTTGCCCTTGCAGCCCTTTTCGTTCTCGGAGCATTCAGCGACCGTCTGCGCGAGATGATCGCCGGAGTCACTAATACGCTCGGAGGAGAAGCCGAAGCTGATAAAAGCAGCGTCTCCATCGTAAAAGAGCTCAAAGCCGAAGGCGTTGACGAAGAGTAAATTCTTGCAGTAAAAGCAGAAAAAACACAAAAGCCGAAGATACCAAAAGGTGTCTCCGGCTTTTTTTGCGGCATGAATCCAGCCTACTTCAGGAAAAGCGGAGTACTTTTGCAAAAGAAGTCGTATAAGTCGTATAAGTCGTATAAGTCCTATTGGAAGGCTGGCAGTCTTTCTCGCGCGGGCATAGCAAACCAACGGCAAAAAAATAGCGAAGCACCCAAAAGTACTCCGCTTTTCTTGAAAAGGGATGGGGTTTGGGGAAGGGAAAAACTTCTTTTCCTGTGAAAAGAAGTTTTTCCCTTCCCCAAGAACACACTCCCCTTTACCGTCAGATGCGTCGCATCTGGGGGAAGAGGATGACGTCGCGGATGGATTCGGCTCCGGTGAGGGCCATGACGAGGCGGTCGATACCGACGCCCATACCTCCGGCGGGAGGCATTCCGTATTCGAGGGCGGTGAGGAAGTCTTCGTCGATTTTGTTGGAGACTTCGTCGCCTTCTTCTTTATTTTTCTCGAACTGATCCATGAAGCGTTTGCGCTGGATGACGGGGTTGTTGAGTTCGCTGTAAGCGGGAGCGAGTTCCATACCGTTGACACCGAGTTCGAAGACATCGACGAGGCTGGGATCGTCGGCGCAGGGGTTGGCGAGCGGAAGCAGTTCCGCGGGCAGTCTGGTGACGAATGTCGGCTGGATGTTGTTGGGTTCGACGAGTTTCTCATAGAGTTCATTGGTGACATCGAGATCGCTCATCTTGTCATTGACATCGAGACCGAGTTTTTTGCCGCGTTCGACGCGCTCGGCGAAGGAGATATCGAACCAGTCGTCGCCGCCCTTTTCCTTGACGAGGTCGTGGTAGGTGGCGCGGCGGAACGGAGGAGTGAAGTCGAGGACTTTACCGTTGCTGTGCTCGATTTTGAGTGTACCGCAGACCTTGAGGGCGACGGTGGAGATCATGCTTTCGATAAGCTCCATCATGGCTTCGCAGTTGCCGTAAGCCTGATAGATCTCGAGCATGGTGAATTCGGGATTGTGACGGCGGTCGAGACCTTCGTTGCGGAAACTTCTGTTGAGTTCAAAGACTCTTTCGAATCCTCCGACGAGGAGACGTTTGAGGTAGAGCTCAGGAGCGATACGCATGTAAACATCTGAGTCGAGCGCCTCATAGCGGGTGACGAAGGGGTTAGCGGAGGCACCTCCGGCGAGGGGTTGAAGCATGGGAGTTTCGACTTCCATAAAACCGCGTTCAGCGAGGAAGTTGCGAACTTCTCTGATGATGGCGCTGCGTTTTTTGAAGACTTCCATGACCTCAGGATTTGCGATCATGTCGAGGTAACGCTGACGGTAACGCTGTTCGACGTCGGTGAGTCCGTGGAATTTTTCCGGAAGCGGACGCAGAGATTTTGAAAGGATGGTGGGTTTTTCGACACGGATGGTCAGTTCGCCCATTTTTGTAACAAAGAGACGTCCTTTGATGCCGACGATGTCGCCGATATCGAGACGTTTGAAAGTGGCGAAATCCTCTTCGGAGAGATCGCTTTTACCGGCGAAGAGCTGAATTCTTCCGCTGCTGTCGCGGACGTCAGCGAAGATGGATTTACCCATTCCGCGCTTGGCGACGAGACGGCCGGCGACGTTGACTTCGGGGCCGGCGTGAGGGTCGGCTTCGGGATCAGCCGGAGGCACAAAGGCGGCTCTGACGTCGGCAATCATCTGGACATCGGGATAACCTGCGCCGAAAGGATTGATACCTGCTTCTCTCCAGGTATCGATTTTAGCAATACGCTGAGCGACGATCTCGCTCTGGTTCGGAATGAGCTGAGTGTTTTCTTCAGACATTTTTTATACTCCGGAAAATAAATTGTTGACAAAAAAATACATTTATATAATATAACGCCAAAACTCCGAGCCTGCAACCGCCAACCCCTCAAAAAACAGTATTTTCTGAGTTTATTTTTTGAAAGAAAAGTATTTATGTCCGAAAAAGCTTACCGCAACGACTATTCCTGTGGCAATTATGTTGGCAGCAACGGGATTTATGCAGCAGGTTTTAACGAGCAGCCACAGCAGAAACATTCCGGAAAGAGTTCCTGTTCCGTAAACGATATAACACTTGAAATACTCCTTGATCCAGTTGCCTTTTGTCCTGAATACAAAGAGCTTGTAGCACAAAAAGGCGTTGGTTATCGCAAGGATATTGGCTGGAACGGCAAGGATCATATAGTGGACACTTTTGCCGAACAGCTGATATAAAACGGAGTATATACCGATTCCGAAAAGGGTGTTCCAAGCTCCTGTGGCAAGATAAGCGAGAGCCTGATACTGAGTTTCGGACAGATTCCGCAGAACAGGAAATTTTGCCGGATCAATCAAAATTTATTCTCTCTTCTTCGATAACGAGCGGCTTGTTTTTGACTTGAGTGTAAATAGCACCGATGTATTCACCGATGATTCCGATGAAAAAGAGCTGAACAGCACCGAGGAAAAACATACCGATAACCAGCGGAGCGAGACCGAGGTTGAAGGTATCCCACCAGATGAGTTTGACGATAAGATATGCGATAGCGATAAGCACGCTGACCGCTCCGATAACAAATCCGGAAAAGATTGCCAGCCTCAACGGAAGTTTTGAGTGGTGCACAAAACCTGTCATCGCCATATCGTAAAGCGTGAAAAAGTTGTTTTTTGTGATGCCGTGTTTTCTTTCCGGCTGCTTGAAGGAGACTTCTGCTCTCCTGAAACCGATTTCAGAAATCAGTCCCCTGAGATAAGGATACGGCTCGTTGAATTTGCGTATGGCGTTCATAAAGTCGCGGTCATACAGTCCGTATCCGGTAAAACCGCTAATGATATCTTCGTTTGGAGAGGCTTTTTTGAGCATGTAATAATAGAGTTTTCTGATAGACTCCATTCCTTGACTGCATTCCGTTTTGTCTCTGACCGCGATAACGACCTTTGCGCCGTTTTCCCACTCCCTGATCAAATCAGCGATAAGTTCCGGAGGGTCTTGCAAATCGGTACACATATTTATGACAGCATCGCCGTCGGCAGTTATAAAACCGTTGTACGGACTTCTGATATGTCCGAAGTTTGCCGCGTTGAAAATTGCTTTGACCCTCTTGTCTTTTGCGGCGAGAGCGCGTATGACATCGCGTGTTCCATCGGTGGAACAGTTGTCTGAGAACAAAAATTCAAAGTCATATTGCGGAAAATTTTCCATAACTTTGCAGCAGCGCTCATAAAGTTCCGGAATATTATCCACTTCATTGTAGCAGCCGCCGGAAATAACTATGCGTTTTTTTTCATTCATGATTTATGCCTGTCCTGAGTTTTGTAAAATAGCCGCGGTTTCAGACAAAAGAGTCTCAATAGAGGTATATCGCGGAGTATAATCTATAATGTTTTGCAGTTTATCCGATGCGGAATAATACACATCGGCATTTCCGTTTGGTGAGCAGCAAATATCCGGCGTGTACTCAACTTTCAAGCCGAATTTTTCGGTAAAGTGGCTTATGATTTGACTTTTCCTGACCATTTCCGCGCTGCGGACGTCTGCTGCTGTATTTATATCTGATTCTGACGAGCGCAAAATTATCTGAGCCAAATCTTCCGGTGCCGGGAAATCTCTTGCGATATCGTGCGGAGAGGTCACAAAAGTCGTATCATTTTTTATCGCCGATACCATATCGGTCATAAAGTAACCGGAGTCAAGTTTTATGTGGCGCGAAAAGAAGGAAAATATCCTTAAATCGAGAATCCTGAGGGAACTCATACTGCGGTGTTTAGCTTCGGCATATATTTTTGAAACAGAGTAATAATCTTTGACCTGTATGTTATTGGGATATATTACTCTCGAACTGTTCTCTGTGGACGGATAACCGCTGTCGCGATCGAATACAGCTCCGCTCGAAAAATGGATATACCTTGCCTCAGGAGAGCATCGCTTTATGGACTCTAAGGCAAGGTTGTCGAATTCTTCAAGCACAGAAAACCAAAGAGACGGATCATTCCTCACAATATTGGGAGTGCCCGCGCCGATGCAGTTTATCAGTATATCACAAGGCGTCCGTGACAGTTGAGAAAAATCGCTTTCGATGCGGGCGTCCAATCCCTTGAGTTTTTCTGTATTTCTTGCAAACAAAGTCAAATCATGTTCCGAAAAGAACGGAATGATCGCGCTTGCTATATGCGAAGTTGCACCGCAGATAACAATTCTCATAAAGTTACTTTCTGATCATGTCATTCTCGGTGAAAATTTCGTCCATCGGTACCGGAAGTTCCTTTGAATATGTGGGAACGATGTATTTGTCGATGAACGGACGGCTCTCAGCGATAAGACATGTGTTGACGTGTTTTCCGAACCACTTGATGTTCATTCCTCGATCGATGATGTCCTTGAGAGGCTCTTCAAAAACATTTCCGATAGAGACATGGATGTAGGGACACGGCATAACGTCTCCATATTTGGTGACGGAGATCATACGTTTCATTGCGATACATCCGAGGTCGAGACCGTAAGACGGAGTGAGGTGAGTGAACACATCATACTTTTTCTCGAGCACGTTCCGCATATAATCCATATCCTCTTTTGTGACGAGCATATCAAATTTGCCTTCCCATGAACCGACCGGTTTGGCGTAGGTGACAAATGTTCCGACTCCTTTTGATTTTGCGAATTCGAGGTATTCGATGAATTCTTCTGAGTGGATTCTCTGATGGGTGACGACAGTTGAGAGGATGATGTTCAATCCGGCTTTCTGGCAGGCGTCAATGGCGCGCATAGCTCTTTCGTGACTTCCGGCGCGGCGGCGGAATTCATCATGTTCCTGCGCATCAAGGCTGTCGAGACTCAACTGGATTTTGTCAACGCCGATGCTCTTGAGGTGGCGTGCTTTCTCATCATCGAGAAGCCATCCGTTGGAGTCGCTTACAATGTAGAAACGGCTGGGGTCGATTGCTTCGACAAGTTTGTCGAAATCAGGGAAAACCAGCGGCTCACCTCCGGTGATGACGAAGTTGGCGAGTCCCAGCTCATCTGCCTGACGGCAGAAATCGCGCACATCGTCAAGGGTGAATGTACGTCCTTCCTTTTTTCCCTGGAAACGTTTTACCGAGCAGTGCTGGCAGCGGAGATTGCAGGTATAGTCGTATTGAAACTGGATGATGGCTATGCTTTCACCGCGTTTGACTTTTTCCTCAAAGTTCATGACCTTTTCATAAACGCGGGGTTTCTGCTCTTTGAGATAGTTGCGTCTTGATTGTTCGACGCTATTGAGTTCGTTGCTCATGATTAGAGTCCTTTCTTGAAATATTTTCTGTAATAATTATGATATATCAGTAAATCATCCGGAGCTTGAGCGAACCAACGGAATTGCCCGGCTGAGGGCTTTCCCTGTTTTGAGTGCAGCTCATTTGGCGGAAGTGATGTCAATGTTGTTTCATACAGGAAAGAGATGAAGTGAGATCGTTCTTTGAGTTCCGGAAAAATAAACTCTTTTACTTCAATGGGAGTATCAGAAAAAACAGCGGTACATGATAACTCTTTTTCTACCGTTTTTTGTAATCTCTGCTGGATGGTTTCCTGTACCCGGATAATGCTTCCCGGGATGTGCCATCCTCCTCCGAGATCATCTCTCCAAGTGAGCAGAATATTTTCCGAATCATCTTTTATAAGCAGATCGACATTGACCATTGGAGTCAGGGTCGTGACAAAACTGAAAACCTCTTCCGGCAGTCCTTTTCGCGGATCGGAGATATGCTTTTTTATGGAAGATATCGCTGATTTCATAATAACTCAACCCCATCTTCCCGCAGTATTGCGACGTCAAATTTGTTTTTGAATTTTTCTTTTACGGTGTTTGCCACTTCGTCAGAGTATCCCCCGCAGGAGATGATCACAGCGTCAGCGTCAGTCTTTGAGAGTTCTTCAGGGGATACAATAGGAATATGTGTAACGAAGGTGAAATGTCCCTGTTTGTCCGGAGACGAATCAACAACAAAACAAATTTCCTTTTCTGACAGATTTGCTAAAGCGAGAGTCGTTAAAGCCTGATGACCTGCTCCCCACCAGATGGTTTTACGGTGGCGTGATATAAAATGTTTGAGATCTGCAGTTATTTTTTCTCCGCGTCCAGCAAAGCCTCTGAGGTTGGGATTGGGTCTTTTGATGACTTCTGCTGAAATGATATAGTTGTGCCAAACACAGCAAATGTTTTTTACATCGAATCCGTTGAGTTCAAGGGTGTTTTTCAGAGACTGTTCTGTGAAATAACAGATGTGTTCGGTACTGAATTCTGTTATAAGGCAGTTTTTCTGTATCATATCAAAGTTGGGAACTTCGACGATACCGGCTGCCCCCTCTTTAAGGTTGTTTCTGACGCCTCTGAGGAAAGCGGGAATATCCGGAATATGCTCAAGATAATTCAAGATGAAAAATCCGTCATATAGTTTGTTTGAAATTTTTTCATCACCGTTTTCAAAATATCCGCGGACAGCACTTAGCTTTTTGGCATGACAGGCTTGCACATTGGTATCGCTGTATTCATAACCTGTGACGCTTGCTCCGGCATGCTGCATTATTTCGAGATACTCACCTTTTCCGCACCCGGCCTCGAAGATATCTTTGCCTGCAAGACCGTATTTTGCCAGGAACGAAGAGAATTGTTCAAGGCGGAATTTTCTCATTTCCGCCGACACGCCGGATGCTCTGATGACCTCTTTGAAGTAATTTACCGGGGCAAGATCGTGCTGAACAACTCCGCATCCTGAGCAGCAGTACAGCGCAAGGTCAACGGGTTTGTCTGCAGCGAGCTCCTTCTGAGTTGAAGGCATAAACTGCGCCGCTGCTGGAACATTTTTCAATTCCAGCAGTTTTTCACTCAGGGGTGCTTTACAAATCCGGCAAACTTTTTTCATAGTATCAAAATTTCATGTTTTGGGCAAATTCATCTTCCGGAAGGAACGGCGCAAGGTTTTCCATCGGCAGGGAAACCATACTTCCGTCAGGAAGAGCTTTTGAACTCAGATGCGGAGCAGTTCCTACATTCTGATCGAGGATAACTTCGCAAAGTACCGTTCCCGGAGTATCAAGTACACTCTGTATCTGCTCCGCCAGATTTTGGGGAGATGATATTTTTTTATATCTCAAGTCAAATCCATAACAGAGTCTTTCAAAATCCGGAATAGACATTCCGCTGTCCGGATCACAGGCAACAAAATTGCCGTTGAACCGACCTCTCTGCATATTGCGGATCGATCCGTATCCGTTGTTGTTGAGAACAAATAGTTTTATCGGAAGATCGAGGCGTTTAAGCGTTTGCAGTTCCTGTATGTTGTGCATCATTCCACCGTCGCCGATAATTCCGATTGTGCGTTTTTTGCCGTGGGCGATACATCCTCCGATGAGAGCAGGCAGACCAAAACCCATTGAACCGAGTCCGGGAGTGTTATGTATCCTTACACCTTTTTTCACCGGAACCGCCTGCATGGTGACTTCGGCGCAAGCTCCGGAACTTCCGGGGATCAGCAGGTCGCCATTTTCGAGACACCTGCCGACCGTATCAACCAGCTGATACAAGTTGACCATCTCTCTTTTTGAATCGAGCAGCTCTGCCGACACGGGCGGATAACGTTTTATCCACTCTTTGCAGCGGTCAAGGAACTCTTTGCTGTTCAGCGGACAAGATGCCTTTTCGAGCATCGCGTCAATGAATTTTCCGGCGTCGAGGGCAAAACCCTTCAGGCACGGAGTATCGAGTTTTTCAAATTCACTCCGGTCGATATCGACCATGAATTTTTTAGCGTTGGGAGCGAAATGAGGAGCGTTGAAGCCAGTTTGACAGAGGTCAAGTCTGGTTCCAAGTATAAGCAGCACATCGCAGGTCTGCTGGGCGAAATTTGCTCCGCGTTGGCCAATGATGCCGGGGCGTCCGATGTAGAGCGGATGGTCTTCTTCCATAAAATCGGCAGCTTTCCAGCTGAGTGCGGTAGGAAGTTGCAGTTTTTCAACGAGAGCAAGGAATTTTTCGATGGCATTACATGCCCTGATACCGTTTCCCGCATAGACCAGCGGACGTTTGGCGTTTTTCAGAGCTTCCAGCACTTCACCTGCCGCCGCAGAGCAGTCCGGCTCATCCTGTATTTCCGGAACAAATCCATCAAGCAGTTCGGGATCGATAGTCGCGCCCTGAACATCGAGCGGGATGTCCAGCCATACCGGACCGCGTCTGCCGTTGGTTGCGATCCATAGAGCCTTTTCCAGTTCGTAACGCACTTTTTCCGGAGAGGTTATGCAAACAGAATACTTTGTCACCGGTTTGGCGATAGAGGCAGTATCGACTTCCTGAATACCCATCTGCCGCACGTGAAAGTCGTGCATAAGTTCAGTTGTTTTAGCCTGACCTGACAGAACGAGCATCGGAGTTGAGTCGATCCATGCTCCTGCGACGCCGGTAACAGCATTTGTACTGCCGGGACCTGCGGTTACGAGAGTTACTCCGAGACTGTTTCGGTTCTGGGCGTAAGCTTCTGCTGCGATTGCCGCAGCTTGTTCATGCAGACAGCAGACATAGTCGATCTTCTCAGATTTTCCGAGAGAGTCAACGAGGTGCATACATCCTCCGCCGGGGAGCATGAATACTGTATCGACGGCGTATTTATCCGCAAGAACTTCAAATATATAGTCTGAAACTTTTATCTGACTCATTTTCTGTGTCCTTCACTTTATAGCTTTTCCGCCGTCTTTCAGCCATTCGGAGTAAAAAGTCATATAGGTTTTCCGCTGTTCGACAGGCTGGATATTTTCGTCTGCATAGAAGGAGTCGTTTTTGTAGTGAGTTGTCGAAATCTCTTCCATCACAGCGCCCGTGGAACTGCTGAATGAGTGAGCAACTCCTCTTTCGACGACGATGAGGTCGCCGGTGTTGCATGTTTTCTTTACTCCGTCAAGCTCAATATCGAGAGTTCCGTAGAGCACATGGAAAGTCTCTTCTTTCTGCTTGTGAGTATGGCATGGATTATACTGCCCCGGAAGCAGAGCGATGATTTTTTTGCAGTACTCTCTGTTTACGCAAGTGATTATCGCGCATCCGCACTCGTGGAATTTGTCAATTCCGTAGTGGTGAGAGAGTTCAAGGTTCATCCGGTTCATCAGAGGAACGGCGGACTTGGTCAGCAAATCACCGAGTTCGCGGATGATTTCCAGAACGGCAGAACGGCAGTTTGTGGTTATGGTGTTGCTCCATTTGACCGGAGCTCCGGGAGCCATATCCTCATTTGCGGTAATCGAGAGATATTTGGATAGATCATTTGCCCTGAGCTGACCATCTGTTCCCGGAATAGCGAAGAACAGATTGTCTGCAGAGATTTTTTCGCCTTTTTTGACGGCATTTTTTACGAAAACACCGCGTTTAAGTCCCTGGAGATCACTTTTTTCTTTGTCGGATATTCCGCGTCTGCAACCAGATACTCCACACATGACTTTTGCTTTTGCGGCAGCTGAAAGCCACTTCTCGGTCTGATCCGGAGTTGAACTGTATGCGTTGATTTTATATTCTTCTGTCGGCAGCGCGACATGGCGTTCAAGTATGGCTGCACCTTTGGCTACTGCGATGGTAACGGCGGTAAGATTATCGGGATCTTCGTGGGTGGAAAAACCGACAGTTATTCCGGGATATGCGGATTTGAAATAATCTATCTGGTTCATTTCCAGAGTTTCGTCTGCAGTTGGATATTCTCCGACGCAGTGCATAAGAGCAAACGGGATTTGCCGGTGTTCAAAGAATGAGACAACATTGCAGATATCGTCGAGTTCAGCACCCGCTGTGGAAATTATTACCGGAAGTCCTGCCGCTGCGGCTTTTTCCAACAGCGGCCAATCGGTAAAGGAGCAGCTGGCGATTTTAAGGAAATCGAATTTGTGTTTCACCACTCGGTCAACCGATACCTCATCAAACGGAGTGCAGGCAGTAAGCAATCCGCACTCATCAGCATACTCTTTCATCGCAACGAAAGCCTCTTCGGGGAGGGCTGTTTCGGAAAAACGCTTGATGTATTTTAGATCAAACCGCTCTTTGTACTCAGGATGGATGAACGTCGGAATATCCCGGTATTGAAATTTTATGGCGCATTTGAATTGCGGAAATTTTTTTGCTATTTCAGCATACGCCCGGATAAGTTTTTTCCCGTGTTCGACATCTCCGAAATGGTTGTTAGCCATTTCAAAAATGATCAGATTTTCAAATATATCGTTAAAGTTGCTCATAACAGTTCCTCCTGCATAAACGACAAGCAATAATCTTACCGATGATAATATAGCTCAGAGTAGGACGTATTGCAAATTTTAACGGCTATTTTAATGTGTTTTTGTATTCAGGAACAGAACTCTCTTATTTTTGATATCATGTAGTTGATTTTTTCTTTGCTCATTCCGGGATAGAGACCTATCCACAGGGAGTCGTTCATGATTTTGTCGGTGTTGGTCAATTCTCCGTAAACACGGTAATCGACTCCTTCGGTGAGGTGGTCGAAACAGGGGTGTTTCAAAATGTTTCCGGCGAAGAGGTTGCGGGTCTGGATGAGGTTGTTTTCCAGATACTCCGCGAGATCGTTGCGGCTGAATTTTGCATTGCCGCTCAGCGTTATCAGAAAGCCGAACCAGGAGGGATCGCTCTCAGGATACTTTTCAAACAGCGTTATGCTCTTCAGGTCTTTCAAGCCGTCGTAAAGGTATTGGAAGTTCTCTTTGCGCTTTTCCACAAAGCCCGGAAACTTTTCCAGCTGGGCACAGCCGATCGCCGCCTGCATATCGCTGATTTTGAGGTTGTATCCGAAGTGGCTGTAAACGTACTTATGGTCATAGCCCACCGGAAGTTTTCCGAACTGCCGCGTGAAACGGCATCCGCAGGTGTTATCGACTCCGGACTCGCACCAGCAGTCCCGTCCCCAGTCGCGGATTGAGAGCGCGATTTTTTTCAGCAGCGGGTCATCGGTGTAAACCGCTCCTCCTTCGCCCATGGTCATGTGGTGCGGAGGATAGAAACTTGACGTGCCGATATCTCCCCAGGTTCCGGTGAATTTGCCATCATATTTCGAGCCGAGCGCATCGCAGTTGTCTTCGATGAGCCAGAGATTGTGACGGGAGCAGAACTCCTTGACTTTTTTGATATTGAAGGGGTTTCCGAGTGTGTGCGCGATCATCACGGCTTTGGTTTTTTCCGAGTAAGCTTCTTCGAGCATCGAGCAGTCGATGTTTGCTGTTCCAAGTTCGACATCGACAAATACCGGAACCGCTCCGTACTGCACTACCGGAGCAATCGTAGTCGGAAATCCGCATGCGACGGTGATAACTTCGTCTCCCCGTTTGATTTGCCGCTCTTTGAGCAGAGGAGAGGTGAGTGTCGCAAAGGCGAGCAGGTTAGCCGAACTTCCGGAGTTGACCAGCAGCGCGAACCGCACTCCGAGATAGGCGGCGAGTTTGGTTTCAAACTCTTTGGAGTATCTTCCGTAAGTGAGCCAGAATTCAAGACTTGAGTCTATGAGGTTGACCAGCTCTTTTTCATCGAAAACCCTTCCGGCGTAGTTGACGCGGGATTTGCCCGGAACGAATGGCTGTTCCTGCTGGGTACGGTGCACCAGATCGTAATATTCCACGACTTTGCTGATGATTTCGTCGCGGAGAGCATCTTTTTTCATATTGTCCATGATAAGCCACGCTGTTTTGCTATGGATATATACTTTTCTATTTGTTCTGAGGTCAAGACAGAGCCGCCGCAGTAAAAGTTTCTGTACCACTCTGAAGTCATTTCAAATGTCTGCTCCGGAGAGAGTGCTCCGTGCCATCCGAGCCTGGAGCGAGCCTTCGAGCAGTCGAGCCTGAGCAGTTTCGCTTCGTGGGGCTGATCTTTCGGAGGGTCGATCGTGACCGATATCGCGTCCCAGTATTTTTTGAGTGCGTTTGCGGCGTCTTCGACACAGATAACTCCGTCGTCATCGGGACCGAAGTTCCAGGCTTCTGCGGCGGAAACATCTCCATTCAGGAGTTTTTCCCCAAGCAGCAGATATCCGCTGAGAGGCTCAAGGACGTGCTGCCACGGACGGACGGATTTGGGGCTGCGGATGACCGCCGGTCTCTTTTCGGCAGCCGCCCGCATTATGTCCGGAACCAGTCTGTCTTCAGCCCAGTCTCCTCCGCCAATGACGTTGCCCGCCCTGCCGCTGGCAAGGAGAGTGGAGTGTTTTTTTCCATACTCTTCCGGAGCAAAGAAGCTTCTGCGGTAAGAGGAAATGACAAGTTCGGTGCACCCCTTTGATGCGCTGTAAGGGTCGAAGCCTCCCATCGGGTCATCTTCGCGGTATCCCGTGAGCTGCTCTCGGTTTTCATAACACTTGTCGGAGCTGATTGCTACGATGGCTTTTACTGAGTCTGTTTTGCGGCAGGCTTCCAAAACATTGACTGTACCCATGACGTTTGAACTGAAGGTCTCCACGGGTTCGCGGTATGAGAGCCGCACGATAGGCTGGGCTGCGAGGTGGAACACCGCTTCCGGACGGAAATCATTGAATATATCCAAAACGGCTTTGGCGTCGCGGATGTCGCAAATTTCCGAGCGGAAATCCTGTGCGAGCAAGCCGAAATGGTTAGGAACAGTGTTTATCTCAAGGGATACTCCGCAGACCTCCGCGCCGAGAGAGCGCAGCCAGGCGCAGAGCCAGGAACCTTTGAACCCGGTGTGTCCGGTGACCAGGATTTTTCTGTTTTTGTAGGAGTTATTGAACATGGATGTTATTTCCAGTATTTGGTCCACGGAGCGTTTCCGTTCTCCCAGAGCGAGTTGAGCAGAGTGTATTCCCGCGGATTATCCATGCACTGCCAGAAACCGTCGTGACGGTACACTTGAACATTTCCGTCGGCTACTGCGTTTTGCATGGGAGCGCGCTCGAAGAAGTCATCGGGGCGTCCGGCGAGATATTTGGAAACGAAATCTTTTTTGATGACCATGAAGCCGCCGTTGATGTATCCGTCGGACTGGGCGGGTTTTTCATCGAATTTGCGGAGGGTATCTCCGTCGATGATGAGCTCTCCGAAGCGGGCTTCGGGGTGGGTCGCGGTGAGGGTGACGAGTTTATCCTGCTCTTTGTGCTGCTGATAGAGGGCGTCGATATTGATATCGGCGACACCGTCTCCGTAGGTGAGGAAGAACTCATCGTCATCAGGAGCAAGATATTTTGAAGCGGCGAGGATGCGTCCTCCGGTCATAGTTTCGACACCGGTACCGGCGAGAGTGACCTGCCAGTTAGCCTCTTCGAGTTCGCCGTGAAAGGCTATCTGCGGAGACGTTCCGAGCTTTATGGTTGCATCGCAGGTGTGGAGATGATAATTGACAAAATAGTCAATAAAACACTCTTTTTTATAACCGAGACAGAGAATGAAGCGATCAACTCCGAAAGCGGAGTATGATTTCATGATATGCCACAAAATCGGCTGGTCACCGATAGGGACCATCGGTTTGGGAAGCAGTTCCGTGACTTCACGCAGACGGGTACCTTTTCCGCCGCACAGTATCATCGCCGGAGGCATTTTTTTATTCATGTTCACCTCTCAATAAAAACAGTTTATACAACTCCGGCATAATTTAACATCAAAAGTCAGTCATTTCAAGCTGGAAACGCGCTATTTAAGCAATAAAAAAGCAAAACAATAAACAAAACCAAAACACAAAAAAACAAAAAAACGATACTCCTGCACTAATTCCGCAAGAATACCGTTTTTCTTGAAAGGAGAGAGGGGGCCCGGGGGAGAGAGGGGAACTTCTTTTTCCGCAAAAAGAAGTTCCCCTCTCTCCCCCGGCACCTTATCCCCTTATAAGAGAACGGCAGAAATATTTTCTATTTCTTTGCTGATGACGGACTCTTTGAGGGCGGAGGGGAGGTTTCCTGCGTCGCATTTAGCCATGAACACGGGGTCGATGGGGAGTTGGGCGAGGAGGGGCAGGCTGTAACGCTCTGAGAGTTCTTTACCGCCGCCTGAGGCGAAGAGCTGGTGTTGTTTGCCGCAGTCGGGGCAGACGAAGCCTGCGAAGTTTTCGACGATGCCGGCGATGGGAACGTCGAGTTTGCCGCAGAAGTCGATGCATTTACGGCAGTCGGCGAGGCTCATTTCCTGGGGAGTGGTGACGACGACGGCGCATTTTTCTCCGGTGATGAGCTGGCATGCGGAGAGACTTTCGTCTCCGGTTCCCGGAGGGAAGTCGATGATGAGGTCATCGAGTTCTCCCCAGTTGGTCTCTTCGATGAGCTGTTTGAGGACAGCCATCTTAGCGGGACCTCTCCAGACGACAGCCTGGTCGGTGTCTTCGATGAGCAGACCGACAGAGACGAGTTTTACTCCGCACTCGAGTTCGAGCGGAAGGATGCTGCCGTTTTCGTCGCCTTCAAGTCTCAGGTGATTGACTCCGAAGAGGGTGGGCTGGCTGGGACCGTGGAAATCGGCATCGAGCAGACCGACCTTTCTTCCCTTTGCAGCGAGGGCGGCGGCGAGGGAGGCACTCACGGTGCTTTTGCCGACTCCGCCTTTTCCGGAAAGGACAAGGATGCAGCGTTTGATGTGGTCAAGTGCGGTCGGTTTTTTTTCGCATCCGGCGCAGCTTGAGCAGCTGGAACAGTTTCCTGAACATGATTCACTCATTTTGAAATCCTCTCAATAATTTTCTTTGCAACCTGTCTGTTGCAGATGTTAAGTTTTAAATCATCCGCCATGGAGACGGCTTTTTTTACATTTTCATCGTAAAGGTGCTCCGGCTTGTGGGCGTCGGCGTTGATGACGGTCATCAGGGATGGGTACTCGGCAGCGATCTCCCAGAAACGGCGGCAGGGATAAGTCCTGCGTGTCCTTATTCCGGTGGAGTTGAGTTCGAGCGGAACCTTGTATTCAACGGCGGCGCAGACGATATCGCGGAATATCGCTTCGTGCTCCGGAGTAACTTCAGAGTAGGGAACCATGAAGGCATCGGGGTGGGCGATGATATCGAAGAGCCCGCACTCAATGAGCTTCAGGGTGACAGCGGCAAAATCCCTGAGGGTCCTGCTGTCCGGAGAGTAGTAATAAAAATGCTCCTGATGCCCGATATCGAATCCGGAGTAGTGGGCTGAGCCGATGAGATAATCCATTTTGTACTCACCGAGCAGAACGTCGGTATAGAATGCTTCTCCGAGGTCGGAGCACCATTCGACTTCTGCACTTTTGAGGACATTCATCTGCGGAAACTGCGCTTTAGCTTCGTCAACAAGCTTGCAGTAGAGCGGAAGCTCGCTGAAAAGCATCCGCTCAGCGTGGTAGCGGTCGTCAGGAAACGGACAATGGTCTGAAAAACCGATAGTGTCCGATATCTTCTGAGCCGCGCGGCAAAAGTCTGCTGGAATTCCGGAGGCGTGTTTGCACAGCTCTGTGTGAGTGTGCAGGTTTGGAATATCTTCAAAGGCAATCATCGGCAAAACTTACGGCTCGCGTGCCGCCTCATCAAACGCTTTGATAAGCGGGTAGATCAGATATTCGATAACTCTGCGGCGTCCGGTTTTGATTTCGGCGGTGACCTCCATACCGGGGATGAGCCTGAAGTTGTCCTTGACACCGCGGAGTTTTCCGGTAGCGGTTATGCGTGCGCGGTAGTAGCTTGCGCTGGATATTTCCGGATCCTGCGGAGCTGCGCCCTGCTGACGCTGAAGGGTGTCCTCCGAGATGTTGCGGACGGTACCGTCGAGCGTTCCGTGCTTCTGGAAGGGGAACGCATTGAGTTTGATCCTGGTGGACGCTCCGAGCTCGACTTTTCCGATATCCTGCGGACGCACTTCAGCTTCGACTTCGACCTTGCCTCCGAGCGGAATGAGGGTGATGAGAGCTTCAGCTTCGCGCACGGCTGAACCGGGAGAGAAGCTCGCCACTTCATGCACGACAGCATCGCAAGGAGCCTTCAGATAGAGGTAATCCGCGAGCTGTTTGACTTTATCATACTCTTTTGCCGCTGAGATCATGTTGCGGTCGGTGGTGACCATCTCAGAGGATATACTGTTGCGCCACTCCTGGATGAAGGAGTTTTTGCTGGCGAGCGTACTGCCCCTCTGGTGCTTGAGCTCGTCGATCTCGTTGCGGAGCTGATCGACAGCGGCTTCCATTTCCATACGGGTAATGGACATCTGCAGGAGCTCTTTGAGACTTGCGGCGTTCTTTTCGTGCAGGGATTTGAACATCAGCTCCAACCGTTTGACGGCGGCGAGACGCTCTTCCTGCTTCTTGAGGGTGTCCTCTTTGGTTTTCTTGGATGCGGCGATCTGCTCAAGGCTTTCGTCAAAGTACTTGATGCGCTCACGGTAGTAGTCCATGCGGTGTTTGTGGATGGCTTTCTGCCACTTTTCAAACTGGTTGCCGTTGTCGGTGTATTCGACTCCGAGGAACTCAGATTTGAGACGGTTGAATTGAGCGGTCAAGGTTGCAAGTTCGTTGGCTATACGGGCTGACTCTGCGCGGTTGAGCGCGGGGTCAAAGGTGATGAGGACCTGATCTTTTTTGACCACCTCTCCGATCTTGACGTTGATTTTCTGGATCATTGATCTTTCGAGGGGCTTCATGACGATGGTCGGAGTATCGGTGACGATCTTTCCGTTGGCGGTGACGATGACATCGACCTTGGAAAAAATCGACCAGATCAACCCAGCAAAGAGTATCACCACCGGAGCCCATACCGTCAGACGGACGGCCAAGGGCAGCTTGGCGTGTTCGATTTCAAGAGCATCGGGCAGAAATTCGATGGTCTCTCCGGGAAGTTTCTTTTTGTTCAGCATATCAGGCATCTCCTCTCATTTGTTGTGTCCAGAACTCCTTGTAAATTCCGTCGCGGGAGAGCAGTTCTTTGTGATTTCCTGCATCCGAGAGGGTTCCGGAGTCGATGACCACGATCTTGTCTGCGTGGCTGACGATCGAAAGACGGTGGCTGATGATCAGCACGGTGCGTCCGCGGGAAATAGCCTTGAGGTTTTTCTGGATGACACATTCGCTTTCGGGGTCGAGTGCGCTTGTCGCCTCGTCGAAAATAAGGATCGGAGGATTGGTGAGCAGGGCTCTGGCAATAGCCAGACGCTGTTTCTGACCTCCGGAGAGGTTTGAAGCGTTCTCTTCAAGAACGGTATCGTAACCGCGCGGAAGTTTCTGGACGAACTCATCGGCTCCCGCGAGTTTTGCTGCGTAAATGACCTCTTCGAGACTTGCGTTCTGCTTGGTGAGGGCGATGTTTTCGCGCACAGTACCGCTGAAGAAATAGTTTTCCTGAAGCACGACACCGATGCTGCTGCGGAGATGGGATTTTTCGATCTCCTTGATGTCGATGCCGTCGATTTTGATAAGTCCCTGAGTCACGGGATAGAGACCCTGGAGCAGTTTGGTAAGAGTGGTTTTTCCGGAGCCTGAACGTCCGACGATACCGAGCGAGCTGCCGGTGGGAACGTCGAGGGTGAAGTTTTTCAGCACCTGCGGAAGATCAGGACGGTACTGGAAGGTGATGTTTTCAAAAGAGATAGCTCCTTTGACCGGATTGCGTACTCCGCCGCCGGCGGGTTCTGCCGGATAGTTCATGACGACTCCGAGCATTTTGACCGAGAGGGCGATCTGCTGGTATTCGTGGATGAGGCCGACGGTCTTCACCAGAGGTCCTGTGACGCGGTTGGCGAGCATCTGGAACGCGATGAGTGCACCGATAGTGATCTCAAAATCGAAGACCATGTGAGCTCCGAGCCAGATGACGCAAATACCCATGAGCAGTTCGAGCACCTGACTGGCGCTGCGGGCGGTCATGGATATTTTGCCGACTCTGAAATAAGATTTGATAGCGTAGGCGGTGGAGTCGTTCCAGGCTTTTTTCTGTACCGGTTCGAGGGCGAGGCTTTTCACGGTGCGGATACCGTGGATGGCTTCGACGAGCATACTCTGGCGGCGTCCTTCAGCCTGATAGAGTTCGTCAAGACGTCTCTGGAAGGGCTTTATCAAACTTGCGATCACGAGAGCCATGAGCGCGGAAAAACCGACCACGACGAGCGTGAGTTTGACGCTGTAACAGAGAAGCAGCGGAACGAAGAGGACGAGCGAGAGCAGATCGAGGATGGTGAAGAAGAGGTTTCCGGAAAGGAAACCGCGTATCTTTTCGGTCTGCTGCATGTGCTTGAGCAGGACTCCTGACGGAATACGCTCAAAGAAGTCGATCGGCAGCTTCATCAGATGCAGGAAGGTCTTGGTGGCGGTGGATATATCGATTTTGTTGGTGGCAAAGAGCAGCAGATAGCTTTTTGCGAATTCGAGCGTTCCGTTGAAGATGATGGCGAGGACGACACCGGCTCCGATGACGTTGAGGGTGTCATAACCGCGGTTGACCAGCACCTTGTCCACGACGATCTGGAAGAAGAGCGGAACGGCAAGACTCAGGACGGTGAGGGTCGCCACGAGGACGGCGATCTGCCAGAATATGCCGCGCATACGGATAAATTCAGGAATGAACCATGCCAGACTGAACGGGCGGTTTTCGTCGGCGAGGTGATAGGTCTTTTTGAAACAGTTTATATCGTAGGTGCAGAGCTCCTCAAACTGCTCCTGATCGAGGAACAGAAAGGGATTTGGAGAGGTCGCCGCGTCGCTTTCGGGGTCGATGATGACAACGGAAACACTCTCTTCGCTCTTTTTGACACCGCAGAGGATGGCGGCTTTGCCGTTTTTCTTCCAGACGATGGCGGGAAAGATATCGCTTGCGTCCGAGAGTTTTTTCCAGTTGAGGGAGATTTTTTTGGTTTTGAACTCAAAGTCAGATGCTATTTTTTTGAGCAGAGAGTCCTTGATCTCCTCCTCGCCGACGGCGTATTCATGCATGACCGACTGGAGATTGAATCTCACGTTGTGGTGGCTTGCGATACGTGAAAAAGCGTAAAGCTTAGTGTGCCGTTTGATATCGACTTCGGCGAGATTGTAGAAGATGATGAGCGCGCTGTCGAGTTTGCTTTTCAGCTGCTCTTTGGGAACGACTACGGTGTTGCGTCCCTGCGGAAGCATCGGGTCGAAGATAGCGACTTTGTCCTGGGTCTGATACTGGACAGAGTTGAGCAGAACGATCCAGTTGTAGGTGCTGAGGCGGATCAGGGCAGGGCCGCGATAAGTATCGAGCAGTTCATACGAGGTGGATGCTTCAGGTCTCAAATCCTGAGCTTCAGAGAGCGAAAGCAGAACTTCGATCTCATCACCTTCGAGTTTTTTCATTACGTCATCGGTGATGAGGGCAGCAAAATTCACTCCGGGTCTGAAACGGGAAAACAGCAGTTCGAGACATTGAAGTCCCGTCTTTTTCATGTCGTCAGCCATATATAACTCCGGTTGGTATAAATTACAAATATATAAAACAACTTATAAATATACCATCACTTTAGAGATACGTCAAGTTGATTATCTCCAAAATAACATTAAAACAGCGCAGTTTACAGCAAATCAGAGCCCGGAAAACCCGTTTGGAGCCTGTGCAAAAAAACACCCGCCATCGATACTGATCGGTACCGGGCGGGTGTCTGTAAAGCAAGAGGTTATCGGATCATCTCTTTTGGAGAATGGATTTGAGATATGCTTCACGGCGTGCCATTCCGGGCTTGTGATGGGCTCCGTGAGCTCCGTCAGGAACGATGGTGAGCCACTTTTGGGTGGTTTGCGGAATATTGTTGTAAGCCGCCAGCACGCTGGTGGGAACGCAGGTGCGGTCGAAGAGACCGGTGTTCACGTTGATCGGGCACTTGATGCGTTTGGCAAAATAGACGTTGTCGTAGTAGGCGGCAGCCGCGGCGACAGCGGGGTCGGCGGGTTTTCCATCTTTTCCAGCTCTGTAAAGACGGGGCCATCCGCTGTCGCGTTTGGCGAGGCAGCCGGCATGGTCGCTCATAGCGGGAACTCCGGCGACGGCGTAGGTGATATCCTTATCGAGAGCGCAGGCGGCGAAAACCTGAGCTCCGCCCTGACTTCCGCCCTGGACGATGATGTGTTTTCCGTCCCACTCAGGAAGGGTCTTGACGTAATCAAGAGAGCGCATCACGCGCATATACATACCTTTGAAGTAGAAGGAGTTGCGGTCTTCTTTTCCCCAATGCGGATATCCAACCTTTCCTTTGGGCAGGTAGTATTCTTTTTTCAGCTTGTCGTAATACGCCCTGGTTTTTCCGTTTTCGATACCGTGGGCATTGACGTTGAAGGTGATGCATCCGAAAGATGCTCTTGCAAGATCTTTTCCGGCAGTTCTGACTCCGGCACCGTCGTAGTAGAGGATGGCGGGGCAGCTTTTGGGCTTGGCGTTTTTGGGCATCGAGAGATATCCGGAAACGGGTTTTCCTCCGGCACAATCGACTTTGACATCGTAGCAGACGACCTTGTCTGCGAGGCTGCCGGTGAGTTTGACGGGAACTCTTTTGGCTTTTACCGGAACGGCATCAAGCTCTTTGCGGACGCCTGCCCAGAACTGGTCGAAATCTGCGGGTTCGGGATAGACGGACACAAGTTTTTCCGGAGAGAACAACGCACCGACTCCGACGGCATCGGTGAGGACTTTTCTTCTCCAGCTTGAGGTGGTGATCTTCATCATTTTTCCGTCTTTGCCGTGGATGGAAAATCCGAGTCTGACCCAACCGGGATAGTTGAGAGAGACCTCTTTGGTCCAGAGTTTTCCGGAGACAAATTTTCCGCGGGTGGTCTTCTGGTTGTCGGCGGAGCAGAAGTAGCGCACTTCTATACCTTCGGCAGGTTTGCCGTCAGCGAGCACCTGACAGGTGAATACGGCGGTCTCTCCGGCTTTGAAAACGCCGTCCGGACGGTTGACTTTGAGTTCAAGGGTGTATTCGGCAGCGGCGAGTATCGCGGCGCAGAATATGAGAGCGAGTGAGAAAATAAGTTTTTTCATTTCAGATTATTCCTTTCTGTGTTTGTTGAGCGCAGGAACAAACAGATTTGTTTTTGAACCGCCGTGATTTCCGCCCGGAGTAAATACGATCGACTTGAAGACTCCGTCGGGAATATTGTTGTACGCGCGGTAAACGCTGGTCGGAGGACAGGTGAAATCCCAGCCTCCGGTGCTGAGATAGATCGGGCACTTGATGCGTTTGGCGAAGAAAACTCCGTCATAGTATGAGCCGCACTTCTGGGCTTTGGGGTTGTTGACTTTGCCTTTTTTGCAGTTGTAGAGCTTGGGCCAGCCGCTGACGTGACCGGCAATGCAGCCGGAGTGGTCGCACATGGCGGGAACTTCGCATCTTGCAAGCGTGATATCCTTGTCCATTGCGCAGGCGACGAGCACCTGAGCTCCGCCCTGACTTGAACCGCTTACGATGAGGTGTTTTCCGTCCCACTCCGGAAGTGATTTGACGTACTCAAGAGCACGCATTACACGCATGAACATACCTTTGAAGTAGAAGGAGTTGCGGTCTTCTTTGCCCCAATGCGGATATCCTGCCTTTCCTTTGGGCAGGTAGTATTCGTTTTTCAGCTTGTCGTAATACGCCCTGGGTTTTCCGTTTTCGATACCGTGGGCGTTGATGTCAAATGTGATGACCCCGCTGGCTGCCAGGGAATGGGCAGTGTATGCCGAGCCGACGCCTGCTCCGTGGAAAGAGACATAGGCAGGGCAGCTTTTGGGTTTGGCGTTTTTGGGCATTGCGAGGTATCCGGAAACCGGTTTGTCTCCGGCGCAGTCTACTTTGATATCGTAAATCTGCAGCTTTGCGTGCTTGAGGCTCTTTTTCTCGAGCACTTTCACCGGAGTCTTGGCGAGTTCGGCTTTGACGCCGTTCCAGAACTCATCGAAGTCGGCAGGCTCATCCATGGTCGGAGCAAGTTTTTCCGGCTCGACCATCACACCGTATCCGGCAGAGATGAACTTGGAGGAAGTCCTTCCGTTTCTGACGATCTTCCGGGAGCGTATTGCGCCTTTTTCATCGACAGCGTAAAGGCACAGAGAGACCCAGCCCGGAGCAGTCGGAGTGTATTCAAATTTGAAAGTCTGTGCCGCATCAGCTTTTTTTATCCACTTGACAGTCTTGCTGTTGAAGGTGAATGAGGCTCTGACCAGAGTGCCTGCGGCAGGTTTTCCGTCTTTTTTGATGTCCGCGGTGAATACGACTTTTTCTCCGACTTTGCAGAAGGGTTCTTTCAAATTGCTTGTGATGTTGAAGGTGATATTTTCCGCAAACACGGCACAGCAGAGAGCTGCGCAGAAAATCACGGCGAATAATTTTTTGATACTCATTTTATTTTTTTCCTTTTATGTGGTCGAGAAAAATCGGAGTGAACTGGTTTTCCGGAACGCTGTGGGCGGCGGTCGGAACACAGTAAATACTCTTTTTGACTCCGTCCGGAATATTGTTGTACGCCGCAAAAACGCTGGTGGGGGCGCATGTGGTATCGACAAATCCGGTGTAGAGGTAGATCGGACACTTGATGCGTTTTGCGAAATAAACTCCGTCGAAGTAGGAGGCGCATTTTGCGACCTTTTCCGGCTCAGGTTTTTCCGTGGGCAGCTTGTGGCTGAGCAGACGCGGCCAGCCGGGCTGTCTGCCGGAGGCTTCCGCGAAGTGGTCGCACATGGCGGGAACTTTGCAGCGGGCGAGGGTGATATCGTGATCGAGCGCACAGGCGACGAGGACTTGAGCACCTCCCTGACTTCCTCCGGAAACGACGAGGGTTTTGCCGTCCCACTCAGGAAGAGACTTCACGAACTCAAGTGAACGCAGAACGCGCATATACATACCCTTCATGTAGTAGGAGTCGCGGTCAGTCTTGTTGTGATACTGATAGGAGCCCTTGTCTTTCGGACGGAGTGTTTCATTGCTGAGTTTGGTGTAATATTCCTCCGGGTGTCCGTTTTCGATACCGTGGGCATTGACATCGAAGACAATGGTGTTGTTTGATATATCATAACGGGACAGTCTCGCCGAGCGGACACCTGCTCCGTGATAGGTGATGAGGGCAGGAAGCGATTTCGGTTTGGCTCCTTTGGGCATTGAGAGGTATCCGGAAACAGGCATTCCGCCTGCACAAGCTACTTTGACATCGCAGATATCGTACTTTTCCGGATTCTGCACTTTGGCTGCCGCGATGACGGATGCGGGAACGGGCTTTTTCTCAATCAGTTTTACGGGAACTGCGGCGAGCTCTTTTTTGACTCCGTTCCAAAAAGCGTCGAAGTCGGCAGGTTCCTCTTTTGAGTGGCGGAGTTTATCCGGTTCGACCATAGCTCCGATGCCGCCGGATTTAGCTGCTTTGATGCTTTTGGTGTTGTTGGGATCAAGTACGCGCCTGATGTAATATTTGTCAGATTTGGTTCCGGCAAAAGCGAAGAGACGCAGATATATCCATCCGGGTTTGTCCGCTTTTACTGAAAAAGTGAGGGTCTCAGCTCCATCGACGACACCGCATTTGATGGTTTTGGTATCATATATCAGACGGTATCCGAATTTTTTTGAGGCTGCGGGTTTCTTGTCTTCAAGCATTTGGGCTGTGAAGGTCACCGTCTCTCCGGTCTTGAAGATGGCATCTTTTTTGTTGACGGTGCATTTAAAGCTGAATTTTCCGGCAAAAACGGAAAAGACAGCCGCCGCCAGCAGCAGAGTCAAATACTTTTTCATTTTGCTTTTCCTTTGGAAGTTACTTTTTTGATATACTCTTTGAGAGCCTTGTGACCTTTGGCGTGGAAAGCGCTATGCCCACCCTTGGGACTTACCTGTATATACTTCTTTGTAGCAGCAGGAATCTGATTGTATGCGGCAAAGACTCCGGACGGATAGCATCTGACATCGATGAGACCTGTGTTGATGTACGTCGGGCACTTGATACGTCTTGCAAAAAACATACAGTCAAAGTAGCTCAGGTTCTTCACCAGCGCTGGAGTTTCTTCTGCCTCCTTTTTCGTATAGACGTCACCGCCTCCGCCCATGCGGTCGGTGAGGACTCCGGATATATCGCACCGTCCGGGGACTCCGGCGCGGAGGAATGTCACATCTTTGTCGAGAGCCGCTGCGACGATGGATTGAGTGCCGCCCTGACTGGTTCCGGATATGGCGAGGTGTTTGCCATCCCATTCCGGAAGGGTTTTGACGTATTCCAGAGCTCTCAGCACTCTGAGAAACATTCCGCGCATATAATATTTTTGCGGGTCATGTTTGTACCATGTATAGTAGTCGTTTTGGCGGTGTTTGTCATGAGTTTTGTAATAGTAGTTTTTGCGCAGGTCGGCGTAAAACTTTTTCGGTTTTCCGTTTTCGATACCGTGGGCGTTGACGTCGAAAGTGATTGCTCCGAGCATTGCGTGTTCGATAATGGCTTTTGCGCTCCGGACGCCTGCACCGTGAAAGTTTACCAGAGCAGGAACACTTTTTGGGGCGATCCCTTCGGGAATACAGAGGATTCCGGAAACCGGTTTTTCTCCGGCACAGGATATTTTGACGTCAAATATCCTGATACCTTTTCTGCCCGGAAGAGCTTTCATTTCAAGCACCTTCAGCGGAACTGCAGCCAGCTCTTTTTTTGCATCCAGCCAGAACTGGTCAAAATCTGCGGGCTCTTCGGTGAAAGGCTTGATTTCACGCGGAGATACTATCGCTCCTGCCAGCCCGGTGAATACAGCATTTATTCCTTTGCGGTTTTTCTGACAGATGAATTTTCCATCGGCACCGGCAGCTCTGACTTCGAGACGTGCCCAGTCCGGACGCTCGACGGAGGTCTCTATTTTCAGACCGTCTTTTGCGGGGACTTTGCCCGCTTTTATCTTTTTGCTTCCGTGAAAAAGGGTGTAATGAATGTCCTTGTCCTCCGGAGTTTTTCCATCCTCTTTGAGGGTTGCGGTAAAGATGATCTTCTCATTTACCTTATAGACACCACTTTTTTTGTCTGTGGAGCACTCAAAGGTCAGAGTTCCGGCAAGGAGGCACTGAGCTGCTGCCAGGGTGATCAATGAAACAAGAGATTTTTTCATGGAGCAGTCTTATTTTTTAAAGATTGATTTGATGTAGGCGTTCAAGGCTTTCTGACCGTCGGTGTGCGGAGTGCCGTGTCCTCCGGTGGGAGAGGTCTGCATCGCCTTTTTTACTCCGGCGGGAACGCTGTTGTAGGCTGCAAAGACGCTCGACGGAGGACAGACGCTATCCATGAATCCGGTGTTGAAATAGATGGGGCACTTGATGCGTTTGGCAAAATAAGCTCCGTCGAAGTATGCGGCGCACTTGGCGTATTCGGGGTTGGTCTTGTACTCAGAAGCCTTGTAGAGGCCGGGCCATCCGCTGTGACGGTTTGCGAGACATCCGGAGTGATCGCACTGGGCGGGAACTCCGGCTCTGGCGAAGGTGATATCCTTGTCGAGACCGCAGGCGGCGAGCACCTGGGCACCGCCTTGGCTTCCTCCGACGACGATCAGGTGTTTGCCGTCCCACTCAGGAAGGCTCTTGATGTATTCCAGAGCGCGGATGACGCGGGTGTACATGCCTTTGAAGTAGTATTTGTCGCGGTCGTGTTTGTTCCAGAGGGCATAACGGGTCTTGCGGAATTCATCTTGAGTGGTATAATAGTAGTTTTTGCGCAGATCTTCATAGAATGCTTTGGGTTTGCCGTTTTCGATACCGTGGGCGTTGATGTCGAGCGCGATAAAGCCGCGGGCAGCCATTGAGACGGGAGCGTGTGCGCTGCGGACGCCTGCTCCGTGGAAAGAGACGTAAGCAGGGCAGCTTTTGGGCTTGGCGTTTTGGGGGACGCAGAGGTAACCTGAGACGGGTTTGTCTCCGGCGCATGCGACTTTGACGTCATAGACCTTCGCGTTTTTGTTGGAAATTTCCACCTTCTCAAGCTCTTTGACCGGAATAGCTGCGAGCTCTTTTTTGACACCGTCCCAGAAGGCATCGAAGTCGGCGGGTTCCGGAAGCGGAGGCAGAAGTTTTTCCGGCTCGACCATAGCTCCGGTACCGCCATGGACGGCGGCAATGGCTCCGCTCTTGGCCTTCTGTTTGATGAATTTACCGTCGGCACCGATTGCCCAGACCTCGATACGCACCCACGCCGGGCGGTCGATGGAAGTCTCTATTTTAAGACCGTTTTTCGCGGAGACGTTTCCGCGTTTGACCACCTTGTTGGCGTGATAGAGTCTGTAACGGATCTTTTTGTTCGCGGGAACAGCTCCGTCCTCTTTGAGCGCGGCGGTAAAGACGATCTTTTCGTTTACCTTGTAGATTGCATCTTTTTTGTTGGTTGAGAACTCAAATTTGAGCTCTCCGGCGGCGAGACTCAGGATGCTGAGCAACAGCAGTGCGGTGAAAATTCTTTTCATGATGATCCTTTTTTTTTAGTTGTTAGAAAGATTTTTGTTTGATATCATTCAAAAAAACACATGAACTAAAATACACCTTGCAGCGGAATTTTTCCAGTAGAAAAGGCGTGAAAACTGAAAAATTACTCTTCCGCGGACCGTAGTTTGTATTCAAAATAGCTCCAAAAACGCTAAATCGACTTGATTTGAACTGAAAACGGTAATATCTTATAACTATGGTATAAGAGGGCAGGGCTGGATGCTTTTCATTGAAGTTTCCGCAGAACTGCCGCAACATTGCAAAATAAATTCAGGAGACGTAAAAATGTATATTGGCAGAATCGTTGCTGTCGGAATGACCAAAGCCGGAAAAACAGCGGCAATGTACCGTGTTTCATCCCGTTCTTTCCCCAACCGTATGGCGGTCGAAAATGATGGCAAGATCGCAGTTGTTCCCCGTCCGGGAGCCGAGGGCGATCTCGCAAAGAACCCCTACATCAGCTATAACTGCCTGCGCATAGCCGGAGAGTGGGCGATCGCAACCAACGGTTCCCAGACCGACCCCATCACCGAAAAGATCGCTTCCGGAATGCCTGTCCGCGACGCTATCACCCTCGGACTGCTTGCTCTTGATTACGAGCACGACAGCCTGGATACTCCGCGTATCGTCGCGGTCGTCCACCGCACCGAGCCCGTGGGATATCTCGGAATCATCCGCAAGGATGCGGTTCTGGTTCGTGAGATCAAACTTACTCCCGGAGTCTGCTACTACCTTTCGACCTACGAGAAAAATGCTCCCTGCGACGCCAACATCGACAACGCGTTTGACGGAGCCTGTTCTCATTGCGCCGCCCAGTACATCGTTGACGGCGGAGTCTTTGCCGGATTCGAGTGTGCCGTGACCAGCGCGGCAGCAATGGCAGATGACGAGGGATTCAACCTCGCAACCACCATCGTCGAGTAAGAGAGAGCTTACTTTATGACCGATCCGAGGGATACTCAATTTATCACGGCACTTGCCTGTGAGCAGGGAAAACTGATACTTTTCCGCCGTCTCGGCAGCGTGACCGACCAGGTTTCCCTCAACATAGAGCCTTTTCTGCTCGCGGATTTTTTTGACGTTCCGGGAGCAGAGACGGTGCATAAGTTATCCGGAAACAATCCGCTCTGCTGCAAGGCGGTATTTCCGGATAGCGCATCATACGAGGCAGCATATCCTGAGTTGAAAAAGACTCCGGGAGTGCGCCTGTTCAAAGACTGTACCCAGATGGCATATCTGGATATGGGGCTGCGTCTTTTCGGAGGCATGGAGTTTTCCGACCTCCGCCGTATGCAAATATCCGTTGAGAGCGATGAAAAAGGCGTTGCCTGCAAGGTGACTGTCTCAGGTTCCGGAGGTGAAGAGCGTTCATTATCAGGAACGCCGCAGGAGGTTACAGATTTTTTCCTTATTGAGACCTCCCTTCGTGATCCCGATGTGATAGAGGGGCATGATCTTAATTCAAAGATACTTCCTGCCCTCGAGAAGGCGGCGAAGAAAGCAAAGATACCCCTTGTGTTCGGAAGGACGGATACTCCAGCTGTATTCCGCACATCGCGTTTCACTTCAGCCGAAAAGGTGGTGTCCTACCGCCGCTGCGATGTTCCGGGGCGACATCTGGTCGATACGGGACATCTGGCGATATTCTGTGACTCAAGAACGAGGAGTTTCGACTCATTTGAGCTGGATTATCTCGCTGACTTTTACGGTTTTTCCGGAAGCATCAATGATATCACCCGCCAGCTTGCCGATATGTGGGAGCCCAGTTACTTTTACTGTACCAAAATGCTTCCGCAAAGCTTTCAGGACTCCATTTTGCGCGGGACCGGCAGCAGCCTTGAACTTCTGCTGATATCCGAGTACCTCAAACGCGGAGCATCGATTCCTTACCCGCAGGAGGGGCGCAGTTATCCCGGAGCCCTGACCAGAGCCGAGAAATACGGAGTATATAAAAATATCCGCCATTGTGACGTAAGATCACTCTATCCATCGATAATTTCCGCGTGGGATTTAGCTCCTGACAGCGACAGCCAGCGGATTTTTCCTGAGCTGCTGAGAAGTTTTCTTGAATTCAGGATACAGGCGAAAGAGCGCAGCCGTACTGCGGAAACAGCTCTTGAGAGAGAGCACGCCTCCCAGCTGCAACAGGCGTACAAGATACTTATTAACTCATTTTACGGATATCTGGGTTTTGCTCAGGGATCGTTCAATGACTACGACATGGCGGAGAAAGTAACTTCCATAGGCAGAGATATACTTACCGGAATGTTTGAGCGTCTCAATGCGCTTGGAGCTGCGGTGATCGAGATGGACACCGACGGAATATACTTTGTCTCCCCGGTGGATATATCTGCTGATGAATTGGAAAAAGAGGTGAAAAAAGGACTTCCCGAAGGGATCTGTCTTGAGTTTGATGCAGATTATCCGGCGATGTTTTCCTATAAGAGCAAAAACTACGCGCTGCTGACGCGTGATGGAAAAGTTGAGCTCACCGGGAGTGCCTTGCGTTCACGCTCGCTTGAACCGTTCCAGAGAAGGTATATCGAGACGGTCTGCCGCGAACTTCTGCATGGAACAGCTCATAATATCCGGGCGGTCTATGACAGGATGTATGAATCGATATCAGAGGGAACAATTCCATTGAGGGAGCTCGTCAAGAGCGAGGTGCTGAGCGATTCGACAGACACATACCGCAAAAAACTCTCCTCCGGAAGCGGAAGGCGCAGCGCGGCATACGAAGTTGCGCTCGCAGCCGGATTGAAGCTCAAGTCCGGAGAGACTGTGCGTTATTACGTCACCGGAGACAAAAAGCGCGTCACCGTAGCAGAAAACAGCCGTCTTTACATTGGCGAAGACGGTGAGCGCGATGAAAATCGGGCATATTACTGTGCCAAACTTGAAGAACTTGCGGAAAACTTCCGCGTATTTGAAGAGAGTGTGCAATAGAGATATGACATGTGAAGAGATACTCAAACAGCTCAATCCAGAACAGGGCGAGGCTGTATCGACGACCGAGGGACCTGTGCTGGTGCTGGCAGGAGCCGGAACCGGCAAAACCAGAGTGATAACGTTCCGCATAGCCTATATGTTGAGCCGGGGGATACCGGCTGAGTCTATCCTCGGAATGACTTTTACCAACAAAGCCGCGCGTGAGATGAAAGAGCGTCTGGCGCAGCTGGTCGATCCCAAACTGGCAGAGCGGGTGACGCTGGGAACGTTCCACAGCTTTTGCGGAAAGCTTCTGCGCCGCGAGATAAAGAAGCTCGGCTACATGCCCAACTTCACCATCGCCGATGAGTCCGACCAGCTCGGAATATTCAAACAGGCGGCAGGAGAGGCGGGCTGCGGAAGTGATTTTCCGTTTTCCACCGCGTTCAACATCATGAGCGGCTGGAAGAACCGTCTTGTGACTCCGCGCGAGGCGCGCAAGACCGCCGACAGCCAGCTGGAAGTTCTGACGGCGGCAGCATACGAAAAGTATCAGGAGCTGCTCGAATTGCAGAACCTGGTTGACTTCGACGATATGCTGATGCTGACCTGGAGAGTCTTCAAAGAGTTTCCCGAGGTGCTTGAAAAGTACCGTGAACGCTACCGTTACCTTATGGTCGATGAGTACCAGGACACCAACGGAGCGCAGTTTACGCTCGTGAAAATGCTTGCAGGAGTTACCTGCAACCTCTGTGTTGTGGGCGATGATGACCAGAGCATATACTCCTGGCGCGGAGCTGATGTCGGCAACATCCTTGATTTCCCTGAGCTTTTTCCGGGAACAAAAGTGGTGAAGCTTGAGCAGAATTACCGCTCCTGCAGCGCGATATTGAATGCAGCCAACGCGGTCATTTCAAGCGGAGGGGACAGCCGCCGCCATACCAAAAAACTCTGGAGCGCGCTCGGAGAGGGCAGGACTCCGGAGATAGTCACCCTCGACAATGGAGAGCTTGAAGCGGATTTTATCGCGCGTCTTATCGAGCAGCGGAGACGTGAGCGCAACTCATCTTACAATGACTTTGCTATCCTCTACCGCTCCAACCAGCTGTCGCGTCAGCTCGAGCAGACTCTGCGCGGAGCCCAAATCCCGTACCGTATGGTCGGAGGACAGCAGTTTTTCCAGCGTCGTGAGATCAAGGATGCGCTGGCATATCTGCGTCTTATGAGCAATCCGCAGGATGACCAGAGCCTTCTGCGTCTGCTCACTGCGCCTCCGCGCGGAATAGGAGCCAAAGCCGTTTCCGCGATGAAGCAGTACCGTCTTGAAGGAAAGGGTTCGATGTTCGACGCGCTCTGCGATGAAGATTTCCGCAAGACGCTGTCAGGACCGGCCTCACGCGGAGCCGAGGAGCTTATCGGCATCTACCGCAAATTCCGGATGCTCTTTGAGACTCCGGGAGGACTTGCCGGAAAATGTGCAGAATTTCTGAAAGAGACCGGATATATTTCCGGATTGCAGAAGATATATAAAGATATAGACGATACAGTAAAACGGCGGGATAATATAGATGAGTTTATCTCAGCGATCTCGCAGTTTGAGAGCAAACGCCAGGAGCCTCCAACGCTCTCGGACTACCTTGAGGCGTGTTCACTTCTCGAAGAGAGCGAGCGTGAGGAGGATCAGGAAACTGCTCCTGACGCCGTGACGCTCACCACCGTTCACGCCGCCAAAGGCCTTGAGTATCCGATAGTCTTTCTGATAGCTATGGAAAACGGAATATTTCCCCATGAGCGGGCACTCAACGAGGGCGGAGCTGATGAGGAAAAGCGTCTCTTTTACGTCGCCGTGACCAGAGCGAAAGAGGAGCTCTATCTGCTGCGTACCCGCTCGCGTCTGGTGCGCGGAGTGATGCACCCGTCGCGTCCGTCACCATTCCTGACAATGATCGATGGGAAATATGCGGAAACGCGGGAGCAGAGTGAGCTGCTGAAAACGGTTGATGCCGACCGTCTTGCCGCAAAATTTGCAGAGTTGTATGAATTTCTTAACTCCTGAGGGGTATTAAAAATGTCAGTTGTCTATAATCTCGGTTCACTCAATCTTGATCAGATATACCAGGTTCCGCACCACGTGGAAAGCGGAGAAACGCTCTCGGCGACCGCTTTCCGGGTAGGAGCCGGAGGCAAAGGCTGCAATCAGTCGATAGCCTGCGCTCTTGCCGGAGCAAAAGTATTCCATGCTGGCTGTATCGGCAAAGACGGCGTGATGCTCAAAGAGCTGCTCGAAAAGAGCGGAGCTGACACGTCTTTTCTGGAGGTTCTCGAAGAGCCGACCGGCAGAGCCGTGGTGATGGTGAATTCAGAAGGAAACAACTCCATCGTCCTCTTTGGAGGAGCAAACCAAATGGTATCCTCTTCTCTTATCGAAAGAGTGGTCTCTTCTGCCTCATTTGGAGACATCCTGCTTCTTCAAAATGAGACAAATATGCTTGCCGAAGCGATGAGTGCAGCAAAAGAGAAGGGTATGAAAATAGTGTTCAACTTTGCTCCGTTCGACGGCAAAAAGGCTGAGACGCTTCCGCTGGAACTGGTAGATTATCTTATCGTCAACGAGATCGAGGGGGCAGGGCTTGCCGGAGTGCAGGAGCCGCAGAAGATACTTGAAGTGCTGTGCGCCAAATACCCGGAAACACAAATCCTCCTGACGCTGGGAGCAGACGGAGTAGTCTGGGCTGGACCGCAGGGCAGCGGAGAGCTTCCGGCATTTCCCGCCGAGGTGGTGGACACCACCGCAGCCGGAGACACATTTATCGGATATTTTCTTGCCGGAATAATAGAAAACATGAGTATCGGAGAAGCCGCGACGCTCGCCTCAAAGGCAAGTGCGATCTGCTGCTCCCGCCCCGGAGCCGGAACCGCCATCCCCGCCCGCCGCGAGATCGGTTGAAAAAACAAGCACAGATAATAGCGTTGGTTACCTGTTCAGATCCCGTCCGTCTTCGGTTGCTTCGCAACTCTACGCCGCGACAAGCCAAGCACGTTCATAGCCAGCGCACGCAGTAGTATGCAGAGTATTGCACGGCAAAGGTGCGACACATACAATGGCGGGCTGAATACTTCACCACATACGTAAATACTCCGTTCAATTCCGTTCACTCCGTTCCTCTCCGTTCATGAGCCTGCAGTCTTCTCGCGCCGAACCGGCGTGGCTTGGCAGACTCTTCTCGCCAACAAACCAGTTGGTACCAGGTCAAAGAGTCGCCACGGCTTGTTTTCTCTGGCGGCATTACCGGGAGCGGTTTTGCTCTTTGTCATCAGTTGAGAAAACAAGACACCACGCTTTGCGCAAGTAGTTGTTTTTTTCGTAATACATCGGACCCGCGTCCGGAGTTTGCGGGTAAAACAAAATCAGTCTTGCAACGAAAAGTGCAAGGCTTGCTGCGATAAGCAGAGTCAGCCATTTGCGGTTTGCCTTGATTTGGTCCGCAATTTTGCACAGATTGTGGGGAAGGCATCCGGCGGCAAGTGTGATTATCAGGGGCAGAAAAAGAGGATGCCAGAAAAAGCTCTCTTTGAAGTTTCCGCGTAAAAAATAGAGTCCGGCATGTGTGAGACCACATCCCGGACACGGGAAACCGCTCAAAGCTCTCCAGAAACAGAGTTGAAAATCTCCAAGGAGAAGCTTGTTGGTTGCGCCGTATATCAAAAACATAGCCAGCGCGACCAGAACGATTTGAATATCTATATTACTGTTGTTGGGCAAGCGCATTGAGACGTTTCATCTGGTCAGCTACTGCAATCGGCCACAGTATCGGAACAAACAGAGTAAGGAACCACGGCATAGAGCTTGCAGGAGTGATTCCTTTCTGAGCTTCAAGTATGGTGAGCTGCTCGTTACTGAGGTACAATCCGTAAAAGCCGATAATAACAGCAATCCAGTGCGCAGAGTCATCGACTCCAAAGGCTTTTGCAAATTCTCTTCTGAACGCGTGCATTTGAAATATCAGCGGAAAACCGCAGCAGCAACAGTAGCCGATAAACAGCATCAAAATATTTGGAGTCTGTCCGATTTTCCAATCCAAAAATCCACCCGCTTCGTTCATAATTTTTACCTTTCTTTTATATTGTTATTATTTACCTTTGTCAGGTGTTGAAGTTTAATATAATGTAACATTTTTTTTTTTCAAGCGTTTATGACTTTTGTTGCCCGTTTTTGTTTGAAAAAAAGTTGTTTGAATGTTTTTTCGTTATATCAACCGATTTCGTCTTCGGCAAGAATTATGGCAGCAGCAGCGATCTTCAAGGCATTTTCTTGATTATTGACAGTAACTGTTTTGCCATTGGATAATGTGAAGATAGCACCGGAAACTATTCCGCAGCACTCTTCTCCTCTGGTTATTGAGTACTTTGTCGGAATGAACCAGCTTATACGCGGGAGCCACATTACCAGAGAACGCACTATGTTTTGGGACATAACAAGGTCTTCACATTGCCACTTGCATCCAGTAAACAGTTCACCGAATCCGTTGGATAATCTCTGCCAGGTAAAAAGAGTCTGGTTTGTTTCAGTATCTATGCAGGAGAATGTTTTTTCGCTCCGTATGAATTGATATGCTGGAGAACTGTTTTCTGATTTGGCAAGGTTATAGGTTTTTATATCCTTTTCTTCATCATGTGAAACAGAAATAACAGCTATAGTTGCTTTTCCCCGGCAAACTTCAAAGCTGGAATTTTCTTTGCTCCTTATTCCATATCCGCCCTTTTGAATAAAGGACAACCATGACTGGTCTTTGTTATCCATTTTCCCTCCATAGTTTGCAGCTTGAAAACTTATATGGTCAGAACCCGCGTGCTGCAATCTTTTTACGGTGCATCCTGACTGAACTACATTGAAGTATATCAACTTAATATAGTGTAACATTTTTTTTTCAAGCGTTTATGACTTTTGTTGCCCGTTTTTTTTGAAAAAATAGTGTTTGTGTGTTTTGCCAAGAGATGGGGGCAAATAACCGAGGGTTACCTACTCAAAGCCCGCCAAGCACGTTCAGAACCGGCGCGAGAAAAAACGCCCGCCTTTAGAACGGAGTTGAACGGAATTGAACGGAGTGAACGGATAGCCGGGGCGGAGAAGTATGCCGCACGCATTTGTTTGCAGAGTATTGCACGGCAAAGGTGCGACAAATACAATGGTGTGCTGAATACTTCACCACATACGTAAATACTCCGTTCAATTCCGTTCACTCCGTTCCTCTCCGTTCAGGAGCCTGCTGTCTTCTCGCGCCGAACCAGCGTGGCTTGGCAGATATGCGCGCCAACCGACGGCGGTTTCCAAATTATCCAGCACAAAAAACACCGCATACCTTTTGTTCAAAGTGTATGCGGTGTCAAAAAGCAAACTGTATCTGTGTTCAGTTTATGAGAGCTTTCATTTTGTTTACCAGGTCGAACTGCTGGATGTATCCTGCGATGAAGATCGCGGCTATCAGGACGGGCAGAATGTACTTGATATAGAAAAAGCTCTTTTGCGGAAATTTTATTCCCTGACCTGTATCGGACTCCGCGATAAAGTTTTTCCATCCCCACGCGTATTTGGTGACGCAGAAGAACCAGATGAAAAAAGCTCCGAGCGGAAGCAGATTCTGGCTGACGATGAAGTCCTCGAAATCAAGGATCGTACTGCCTTTGCCCAGCGGAGAGATGTGTTTGAGAACTCCGAATCCCAGCGAGCAGGGGACCGACAATACCATTACCGCCAATCCGGAAACGACCGCGGCTTTTTTACGTCCGAAGGCAAATTCGTCGATAAGGAATGCCGCGATGTTCTCTATAACTGCGATAAGCGTGGTCAATGCCGCGAGCAGCAGGAAGAGGAAAAACGCTCCTCCGATAAGCCACGGATATTTCATGCTGTTGAAAATATTTGGCAGACTGACAAACACGAGACCGGGACCTTGTGCCACATCGACTCCGTAAGAGAAGCAGATGGGGAAGATCATCGTTCCGGCGAGCAGGGCAACGAGCGTATCGAGCAAAATGATGACGATACCTTCACCGCCGAGCGTGCGTTTTTTATCGATGTAGCTGCCGAAAATCGCCATGCTTCCTATTCCGATACTGAGGGTGAAGAATGCCTGTCCCATTGCCGCATAAAGCGTTGAGCAGACTCCTTTGGCTGCGACTCTGGAGAAATCCGGAAGCAGATAAAAGCGCATAGCTTTTCCCGCTTCGCTCAGGAAACAGCTTCTGACTGCAAGAATTATCAGCATGACAAAGAGCAGCGACATCATGAATTTGACACATTTTTCCACCCCCTTCTGCAAACCTATCGCGCAGATAGCCGTTGACAGCAGCGTTACAACCGCCATTCCGGCAGTGGAGCGGACCGGGTCGCTGATGAGCTTTGAAAAATATGCTCCGGTGGCATCTGCGCTTTTGCATGAGGCAAGCGAGCCGTCGAGATATCCGGCAAGATACGAGCCGAGCCATCCTGTGACGGTGGAGTAATACATGAGCAGTATCAGATTTCCTGCAAAAAAGAGGACACCGATTTTGCTGTATATTCCGCCGTGTTTTCCGCCGAGTTTGCGGTATCCGCCCACGAGGTTGCTGCCTCCGGCTCTGCCGACGGCAAGCTCCATGGTGAGGATGGGGTATCCGAGCACGGCGAGGAATATCAGATAGATGAGGACGAACGCACCTCCGCCGTATTCACCGGTAATGAAGGGGAAACGCCAAACGTTTCCGAGTCCGATGGTGCATCCTGCGGCAAGGGCGAGAAAGCCGAGTCTGGAACCTAAAGTTTCTCTTGCCATTTCGCTTAAAATACCTCATTGAAGACGCGGCAGCAATGCGGGGGAAGCGTTATCCTGCCCGGCAGATCGCTGCCGTCAGTATCGCTGCAGAAACGCGGAAGCTCATACTGTTCAAGTTCAAAAGTAACCTCTTCATTCTCAAAGTTGAAGAGAGTCAGCCTCAACTCTCCGCTCTTGCGGTTGATTGCAAGCCATACTCCGGGAACCGACCGCTCCCACACATCGAGCGCGCGCACCTCGTAGGCATCTGGATTGGAAAACAACTCTATAGTCCATGCAAGACGCTCCGGCTCAAGGGTATCGAGCCGGTCTCCGGACAGCAGCAGACCTCCGGCGAGCCTCAACGCTTCAAACCAGAGTTTTGACTCCTCTTCTGTGAAAGTCGTTCCCTCTTTTCTGATGAGCAGGGTATCCGGGTCGCTGAGCCACAATCTGCGGTGCATGTAACTGCGGTTGATTATATTGCGGCAGACGTTGGGCATGGTGAGTCCTTCATCGTATGAGCCGGGACGGCTCTCCCAGCCTTTTGCGATATCAGTACCGATACGCTCTCCGTCAACGAGACCGACCACGGGGCCGAGCGGAGTTGTGCATCCGAGGATGAAACCGTCCTCTCCGAAGCCCTCTCTGATGGCGGCAAGACCGCGTCTGAGAGCCTGAGCGCGGGTGGCTTTGGGGTCAAAATAGACGCTTTCACCCGGAATTCCTGCGCTGAGCATCATAAAGTCGAGTTTGACGTAATCAAAACCCATTGCCCGGATTTTCCTGAAGAGGTCTTTCAGAAACTCACAAGTGGCGGGATTGGTTCCGTCGAGAGCGGAAGTCATACCTCCGCGCCATCCCATAGCCTTGATGATATTGCCGTCTTTGTCGTGTATGAAGTACTCCGGGTGCTCCTGAATGAGCCTGGAGTTTTCAAATCCCATAAAGGGGCCGACCCAGAGCGCAGGAGTAAAGCCCTCTTTGCGGATGTTTTCCGCGAGTTTTGCCAGACCGTTCGGAAACTTCGGATCGTAGTCCAGCCAGTCTCCGAGAGCTGGCTCGTATCCATCGTCGAGCTGGATGTATTTGACCGGGAACTTGTCGCGGTTAGCGGCAAGAAATTTCGCATTGGTCATCACATCCTCTTCTGTGACTTGTGAGAAATAGTAGTACCATGAGCACCATCCGAGCGGAAGTTCTGCCTCAGTACGTGCCTTCATGCGTTTTCCCCAGATGTCGGCGAAATTGCACTGCATGTGATAGAGGTCAAATCCTTCAAAAACCGCGAGGACTTCCGAGGAAACGACCTCATCTTTATCGACGACGATACCGTCGCATGAGCTTATGGCATTCCACTCTTTGATACCGTTTTCGGAAAACTCAACGGTGAATCTTCCATACTGATCCGCCGAGGTGACGAATCCTGCGAGGATGATTTTGTTCATCGACGCATCGCGGACGGCGGTCACGATATCAGAGCGGAATTTATTGGGTTCTCCCGGGTGATACTCATCGGGGTTTGAAACGCAGAACTTGGTGTATCCGGGATCGCTGTTGAAGTCGCAATCTCCGAACCGCTTGGTTCCGCAGAAGCTCGCCATCGTCCATCCTTCGAGATAAACGGCAAGGTCTTTGCCGCATTTTCCGAAGCTGTCATCGCATCCGGAGTACACCCAGCGGAATCCATCGAGGCGGAAACTCTCTTCTCCGCGGTTGATGCATCCCATCTGATACTCCATGTGGTCGCCGTTTTTGCGCGACGCCGCAACGAGTTCGATATTGATTTTTTTGCACTCTTCAATACTCAGCCAGACGCCGTTGACGCCCAGTTCTGCATTCCATTGAGGAAGTCCCATTTGTATTCCCCCCGAAAATTTATTCACCGAAATATTTCTGTTCCATGAGGATATTTTCGATGAGTTTGATCTGTGTTTCCATCAGTGATGCGGAGTAGATCGCGCGTTTTGCACCGATGCCTGATTTTTCCATGGCAAGACCGACGAGTTTGTTGGCGGCAAAGAGGTCGTCGAGACTCTCTCTCACATTGAATCTGCCCGGAGTGGTCGGCAGCGGAGGCCATCTCGAGTCAGAGACGTACGCACTGGTGACCGCCTTCAGCGCGGCGTCGAGTTCCGGAGTCATTCCGGTAACTTTTCTCACGGCGCAGATTCCGTCATAGACCATGCGGCAGACGGGGTCGAAGATAAGCGAGTAGCTGGTGTTTGCCCAGGCTTTGTAGGTTCCGCCGTGCCATGCGGCACCGTTCTCGATGTTGTCGATAAGGTCGTTGGGAATGATCTCCTTGGCGGAAGCTATCACCTGAGACGGAGTTGAGAGTTCATAACCGATCTCTTTAGCCATATCCAGCAATGCCTTGAAGCGGACGATCGAGTCGGGCTCAGGCTCAAAGAAGCGCGCCTGATTGAACTGTTTGACGTAGAAGTATGCGCTTGAACCGATGTATTCAGCGTCTTCAGCATAAGGCATGATGAACTGTCCGGTCTGAGCCACGCGGGGCTGCCACTTGAGGAACATCTCTTTGAGTTCTTCGATGGCGACCGGAGTTTCACGGTATCCCTCGGTAGCACCCATGAGATACCAGAGCATCGGGTTTGCCATGCAGTCGCTTCTGAAGACCATTTTGAGACCGTTGGGAGCGACGCTGGGATTGGTGAGATACTTGAGGTATTCGGGTTTGTCTTTGATGTACTCTTCGATTTTGAAGAGGTGGTTTTTGTTGCTGTGTCCCTGAACGTCATATTTGAGACCGGTAGCTTCGCGTATCTCGGGGAATGAGAGGAAGAAGCTGTCGGCATCCATAACAAGGTTTTTGTAACCGGCTTCTTTGTAGATCTCCGGAAGATAAGCTGCCCATCCGCATTCGGGGTTCCATCCGGTTTCGGGACGGACTCCGGTGTATTTCTCCCACGCGTCGAGACCGTGTTTCAGAGTATCGAGACCGATTTCCGGAGGAACGTTGGCGAGCATGACATGGATAAACGGAGATGCGACCGCCTCGATTTTTCCCTGCTGAACGAGCGTTTTGAGCAGAGCGAGAACTTCCGGAGCCTCTTCCGCCATGACTTCAAGGGTTCTTCCGGACGCCTCGAACGCGACTTTATATTCTCCGTCGCGCACCATCTCGAAGAGGGGGCGGTAGCAGTTTTCGCATACCCATGCGCGGCGTTTGGGGTCGAGCTGCGAATACTGGATATTCGCGTGCGGCATGAAAATAACTTGAGGTTTTGACATATTGTTCTCCTTATATATTGCAATAATTTTGAAAACCGGAACCGGAAAATCTATCCGGAACCGGTTTGTTTTATTTCTTGAAAATCAAGCGGATCTCAGAAACCGTATTTTTTCAGGAAAGCAAGACTGCGTTCCATTCCGTCTTTGACATCGCCTGTGAGCTCATATTCTATGAGCGCGGGGCCGTCATATTTCTTGACCGCGGCGGCGAGCAGATGCCAGTCGAGCCTTCCTTCTCCGCAGGCGGCGGGAGTGACACCTCCGGGAACATCTCTGAAGTCTTTGAGGTGCATATACTTTACATCCTCAGCGAAGTCGGAATAGAATTTGACCGGGCATACCGCACCGACAGCAGCGAGGTTTGCCGGATCGTAACAGATAGCGACTCCTGTTTTGAGTATCTCCTGCCAGGTATCGACTCTGGTTGTCGGACTGCTGAAATGGACGAGCGCGCCGTTTTTGAGTTGGGCAACGCCTCCGTGAGTTTCGCAGCAGAGCAGGACGTTTTTGGTTTTTGCGTAATCGCAGACCTCTTTGAGAGCCTTCATCATGGTCTCGAATTTCTCTTCGATGACCACGCTGTCCGAGCTGAAACCGGCGAATATGCGCAGATATTTGACGCCGAGTTTGGAGCAGATGTTGATGACGGATTTAACTCTTCCAACTTGAGCCGGAACATCATCAAGGGTGAAATCGTTTCCGGTACAGGCGCATTCAAGACGCACATTGTACTTGGCAAAGAGGGCTTTGACCTTATCGATATCTTCGTCGGTGGACCACACCTGGAGGCGGTCACGTTCGTAACCGGCAATGGACAATTCGAGCAGATCGACACCGAGAGATGATGTGATTTCCAGCTGGCTTTCGAGAGTTTCTTCTCTGAGACCCCATGCAGCAAGACCAAGATCCATAATTACAGACTCCTCCAATCGAAGAGGATTTTGAAACACTCCATCCCCTTCTTGTGTTGATATTCAAAAGCCTCTTTGGCTTTTCCGGCTTCCCAGACTTCAAAAGGCAGGTGACTGGTGTCGAATTTGCCTTCGCTGATCCACTGAAGGATCTGCGGTTTGCAGCGCCATTTGAGGGCGCAGGTCATGGTGATGTAGGGGTTGCGGCAGAACCAATGATGGTAGTTGTCGAAGATGAGTTTTTCGGGATAATCGCCCTGGAGATGGATGTGACCGGGCTCATCGTCATCGCTCCAGCCTCCCTCTTTGAGCCACTCCCACAAAATTCCGGGAACGGCGGGATTTCCTGAGCACTCGATGATTTTGTCGGCTCTTTTTCCATTGGTTATCTCGAGCATCTTTTTCATTCCGGCGGCATCAGGAGTGATGACGTGATCGGCATAGAATTTTGCGATCGACTGGCGATAGGGGTGGGGTTCAACTGCGATGACGGTGGCGGAGGGGCACTTGATCTTCAATATCTGCATTGCGCTGATACCGACCATTCCGGCGCCGAAGACCAGGATGTTGTCATTTTCGTGCAGGTCGAAACGTTCGATTCCTTTGAGCGGAACGCAGGCGAGATAGGCGAGCACTGCCTGCTCATCGGTGACGTTGTCCGGAACTTTGCACAGGGGATCACCTGCGCCTCCGGCATTTTTTGCATCTTTATGACAGATGAGAGTGCCACCGCCCCAGGCGGCACAGACGTCCATATAAGTACGGCACTCATTGATCATGACGCGGTCGCCTTTTTTGAATCCCTGAGCGTAGCTGCCCTCTTCGAGAACGATACCCATATTTTCATAACCGGGGACGAGAGGATACCAGCACTGTTCGGGGTGTTGAAGTCCGTGATAGGTCTTCATATCGGTTCCGGTACTGATCGCGCTCATAAAAGTCTTGCAGACGACGGTGTCGTCATTTCTCGGAGTCAGGGTGACTTCTCTGAAACTTGCTTCGTTTGGTCTTTCGATGACCGTTGCCAGAGTTTTGGTGAGTGACATTTTCTGATCCTCTTTTTGGGTTAAGGTATTATGGTTTTGATGTTACTATACAGCCTCAGACAGCTTTTTCAAGTCTTTTTGCAAAAATATATCGTTCTTGGTATGGTTTTATTTGACTTTTTTGCTATATGTGGTATGGTTATATTGATGACAAACAGGAAAACTGGCTTTTATGGAAAACAAACAGAGCGACATAATATCGGTTATCAGTCAGCGTATTGCCGATGGAACATATACAGGAAAGCTTCCGAAGAGCTCGGAACTTGCCGCTGAGTTCAGCGTGAATATAAAGACGGTGAACAAAGCACTTTTGCGTATGGCGAAACGCGGAGTGGTCGTCCGCAAGCGTCATGTCGGAACGATCGTGGTAAAGCAGGAGGCAAGTGAGAATAGCGTTCCCCGCATGATCGAGGTTCTCTATGAGGGATTTACCGCGATATTTTCGCATCCGTTCTGGGGAGATATCTGGGACGGAATGGTGATTGAGCTTGCCAGACTGAACTGCCGCCCTGTGCTGAATATGCTCAATTCTGATCCGGAAACAGGTCTGCTCAACACCGACGACATCCACCTGATGCCTGATACGGCAAAGATAATTTTGGGAATAAGCGAGCAGCGTCTTTTCAATAAACTCAAAGAGATGGAAGTTCCTTATATAGTATGCGAGCAGGTCGATGATCCGGAAACTCCGCAAATCGTCTTTGATATGCAGCAGGCGATAGCCGACGCAGTGAATTACCTTTTTGACTGCGGCTGCCGCAGGATAGCTTTTGTCGGACTTACCGGAAGTCTGGTCGATCCGGGGCATGTCCAGAAATACCGCCACTTTATCCGCGCGCTGCAGCGTTACTGTAAAATAGATCCTGCCCTTATCGCCGACACCCGTCCGCTTGCCGGAGCGGGCGCAGGAGCGATGCGTAAAATCCTTGATCGCACAACTTGTGATGCGGTATTTGCGGCATACGACCACCAGCTTCCTGATATATACGCGGTGCTTGACGAGTACGGTTTGGCGGATATTCCGGTGATCGGATGCGACGGTCTTGCGATATCAGGAGTGCCTGAGACGCGTTACGCAGTAGTTTCTCCCCGCCGCAGATGCGGAGTCATGCTTGCTTCCGGAATAGTCGATATGCTCGACGGGAAATATATTCCGCGCCAACAGGTGCTAACTTCGCGTTTTGCGCGTATGCCTGTCAGTTTTTCGGATCAAGAATATCTCTGAGCGCATCTCCGAGGATATTGAGAGCGAGCACGAGTATAAAGAGGAATCCTGTTGCTGCGGCAAGTTCCCACCAGATGCCGCGCCAGAGCTGCTCCTGCCCGTCAGAGATCATGACGCCCCAGCTCGGAGCGTTCTGGACTCCGAATCCGAGATAACTGACAATGACTTCGAGCATAACCGCTCCTGCGAAAGTCAAAGTAAAGTAAATGATAACGAGGTGCATTACGTTGGGCAGGATGTGTCTTTTTATGATGGTAAAGGAGTTTGTTCCGGCTACCTTTGCTGCTTCGACGTAAGGCATTTTTTTGAGTTTCATGGTTTCAGCTCTTACTGTTCGGCAGAGCGTGACCCAACCGGTCAAGCCGATGGCGCAGTAAACGGCGAGAGTACCCGGTTCGACCCGGAGGATAAAGGCTGCAGTTTTGACCGCTCCGAGCAGGGCAGGGGAGAGGAAATCCCTCGAGACAAGAAGAGCGAGCGCAAGGATGAAGAGCAGACTTGGCATCGAAGCGAAAGTGCTGTATATCCAGACGACTATATCGTCGGTTTTACCTCCGAAAAAACCTGCGGCTGCACCGAGCGATACGCCGATAAAGACGGATATGATTCCCGAGACCAGCCCGACTTTAAGCGCGGTCGAACTTGCCGCGGCGGCTCTGAGGAGGACATCTCTGCCCTGATAATCCGTTCCGAGCAAGTGTGAGGACGATGGAGCCTGATACACCGCATCAGATACGGCGAGGTGAGGCGCGATCGTATGGTTTGCTTCAGCTGCAGCCGTCCATATTTCAAAGCCGACGGCACAAATGAAATACAGCAGGATGACGCAGCCGGATATGACCGCCTGTTTGTTTGAAAAGAAACGCTTTGCGACCCCGGCGTAAGCCATTACTTAGCTCCGTTGTGTTTTTTGAGCAGGACTTGCAGGAGCGCGATGTCGGACGGAGTCACTCCGTCTATCCTTGAAGCTGCTCCAAGTGTGGCAGGACGCCGTTTGATAAGCTTCTGTTTGGACTCATTGCTCAGACCGGATATATCTGTGTAATCAAAATCTTCCGGAATAACGGTGTTTTCAAGTTTTGCAAGGCGGGATATCTGCAGGGTTTCGCGCTGTAAATATCCGTCGTAGTGAGCCTGTATGAGCAGTTCTGCTTTGACAGGCTCCGCGGCAGCGGCAAATTCCGGAAGCAGCTCTTCCGGAAACGGAAGTTTGATATCATCCAGATCGTCCGGAGTAAGCTGATTTAACCAGGTCATAAGCGGTTTGCCCTGATGTTTTCTGGTGCGGCAGAAGTCGAGCAGTTCATCGAGAGACTGCTTCTTTTTGCAGAACGCCTGATATTTGTTTTCCGGAAGTATTCCGGCATCATACCCCCATTGACAGAGTCTGAGGTCGGCGTTGTCCTGGCGCAGCGAGAGGCGGTATTCAGCTCTGCTGGTGAAGAGACGGTAAGGTTCAACGATCTCTTTTGCGGCAAGATCATCGAGCATGACTCCGATATAGCAAGAGTCTCTTCCGGGATACACGGGGTCTTTCCCTGCGGCGAATCTGGCAGCGTTCAAGCCGGCGATAAGTCCCTGACCTGCGGCCTCTTCGTAACCGCTGGTGCCGTTTATCTGACCTGCGGTAAAGAGGTTTGCATAATACTTGTTCTGCATGGTGACGCTGATTTGCTCCGGAGGAATAAAATCATATTCGATCGCATAAGCGTAGCGGGTGATGACCGCATTTTCGAGTCCGGGCAGGGAGTGCACCATTTTTTTCTGGACTTCGACCGGAAGGCTTGAAGAGAAACCGTTGATGTAATACTCTCCGGTTTGAGCTCCTTCTGGTTCGAGAAAGAGCAGGTGATAAGGATGCTGCGGAAAGCGGATGATCTTATCCTCAAAGCTGGGACAATATCTTGTTCCTGTTCCTTTGATGACACCGCTGTACATGGGCGAGAGATGGATGTTTTCTTTCACCACATCGCGTGTTTTGTCTGTGCTGTGGATCATAAAGCACGGAAGATCATGCCTGACCGCTTCGACCAGATTGGGACGCATTGATTTATCCCAGAAGGAAAACTCTTCGACTCCGGGTTCGGAGTCCTGAAGCCGCATGACCGAGAAATCCATGCTTTTGGCGAGGACTCTCGGAGGAGTTCCTGTTTTGAGTCTGCCGAGTTTGAGGCCGAGCTGACCGCTGAGAGCATCTGACAGATGGGATGCAGGCAGGTCTCCAGCTCTGCCTCCCGGAAAGTTCAACATTCCGTAGTGGAGCAGACCGTTGAGAAAAGTTCCGGTGGTGAGAACGACGGTGCGTCCAAACAGCTGGTCTCCGAACTGATTGGTGACCCCCTTTATCACCTTGTTTTCGACGATAAAAGAGGTTACTTCACATTGGAGAATGTCGATATTTTCGCTCTCTTCGAGCAGCAGTTTCATGCTTTTCTGATAAGCGACCTTATCGCATTGGGCTCTCGGAGACCACACCGCCGGACCTTTGGTACGGTTGAGCAGTCTGAACTGTATGGAGGCAGCTTCAGTAACCATTCCCTGAGCACCGCCGAGGGCATCGATTTCGCGGACGACCTGACCTTTTGCAATACCTCCAATGGCGGGATTGCAGCTCATCTGGGCAATATGGTCGGCGTTGATGGTGGTGAGAAGGACGCTTGCACCGTACCTTGCGGCGGCGAGAGCGGCTTCACAGCCAGCATGACCGGCACCGACCACGATCACATCGTAAACTTTCTGGGACATCAGGGATACTCCAAACCGTAAGAGCGGTTATTTTTCCATTTTGAGGAAAGCTTCGATAAAGTCGTCGAGATCACCGTCGAGGACACCGGCAGTATCGCTGGTTTCGATTTCAGTGCGCAGGTCTTTCACCATCTGATAGGGATGCAGAACGTAGCTGCGGATCTGACTTCCCCAGCCGTTTTCAGCCTGCTCTCCGCGGATGGCATCGGCGGCATCCTTGCGTTTTGCCATTTCGAGCTCATAGAGTTTAGCTTTCAGCATTTTCATTGCGGTTTCGCGGTTCTTGTGCTGGGAGCGTTCATTCTGACAGCAGACAACGATTCCGGTTGGCAGGTGGGTGATGCGGACTGCGCTGTCGGTGGTGTTGACGTGCTGACCGCCTGCGCCGCTTGAGCGATAGGTATCGATGCGCAGAGTGCTCTCATCGATTTCGATATCGATATCGTCATCGAGCTCCGGGAAGACTTCGACTGAGCAGAAGCTGGTGTGGCGTCTTGCGTTGCTGTCAAAGGGAGAGATACGGACGAGACGATGAACTCCGCGCTCAGCTTTGAAGTAGCCGTAGGCGAAGTCTCCGGTGACGTGGAGCGTAGCACTTTTGATACCTGCTTCTTCACCTGACTGCAGGTCGATGATCTCATCTTTCCAGCCTCTGCGCTCGAAGAAACGGCGGTACATACGGAAGAGCATACTTGCCCAGTCGCATGACTCCGTTCCGCCCGCGCCTGCGTGGATGGAAAAATAGAAGTTGTTCTTGTCAAATTTTCCGGACAGGAAGCTCATGATTTCGAGCTTATCCATTGCTTTTTTCAGGCGGCGGAAATCGATTTCACATTCGGCGACGAATTCTTCGTCTTCCGCAGCGAGTTCGAGAGCGGCGTCATAGTCATCGATGTTCTTTTCGAGCTGGCGGAAAGGTTCGATGATATTGCGGACACTTGACATCTCAGCAACTGTTGCCTGAGCAGACTCTTTGTCGTTCCAGAAGTCAGGAGCGGACATGGTGGTCTCTATTTCGGCGCGTTTAGCTTCGAGTTCTTCTATTTTAAGAAAACCGTAAAGGTGGGCGATTTTCTGTCGCAATTCGCCTTTGCCCTGCTGAAGTTCGTCGAGAGTCATCATGATATTACCTCAGCTTCCACATATCGTCCAGGAGGTGCTGGATATCGCCGAGACAGCTTCCGCAGGCGCCTCCGGCTTTGCAGTATGAGGTGACTTCTTCAGCTTTACGGAGATTGTTTTCGCGTGCGACCTTGAGGATCTTGATATCAGTTATACCGAAGCAGCGGCAGACGATCCTGCCTTCGTGTTCATCTTCGTTTTCAAACGGATTGGGCTCGCCTTTGTAGTTGGCGATAGCGGCTGCGAGGGCCTCCATTCCCATAACCGAGCAGTGCATTTTTGCTTCAGGAAGGGTTCCGAGAACGTCAACGATATCCTGATTGGTGACTTTAGCAGCCTCTTCGAGAGTCATGCCTTTGATGAGTTCGGTGAGCGCGGAACTTGAAGCGATCGCGCTGGCGCATCCGAAGGTACGGAATTTCGCATCAGAGATCCTGCCGTTTTCATCGAGTTTGAAAGTAAGTTTCAACGCATCTCCGCAGGCGGCGTTGCCGACTTCTGCGACGCCGTCGGGATTGGCGATTTCACCCACGTTGCGCGGGTTCATAAAGTGATCCATCACTTTATCGGTGTAATTCCACATATACAGCTCCTTGATTGAAAGGTTATTTTATCAAAACAGTGTTTCCTGCGGCATCAGCGGCAGTCTGGACGAGTATTTTCTGAACTTTAGCGGCGGCAGCGGCATCAGCGAAACTGCCCCGTTCAAGCATATTTTCCAAATAGTAAAAGGCGAGATTGTGCTGCGGAACATGACTTCTCAGGCTCCATGCGGCACATGAAGCGGAAAAGTAGTTCCTGAGTTTTCTTGCTTCGGCAGGAGAGAGACCGCCTTTCTTCTTTCTTGCTTCCGCTGAGGTGAGGATGGGACGGTTTCTCAGCTGATTTGCGATTTTGAGCAGGGGTTCAGGTTTTCCTGTGAAGAAGAACTCCATCCAGAAGGCGTTGACAGCCTCTTCGAGATATGGTTCATTGAATTGCCATGGGTTGTTTTCGCGCATCTTTTTCAGATAACCTGCTGTTTCCCGGTCAACATCGCCGATGATGCGGTCGATGGCATTGTTTCCGATGGCGGCAAAGAGAAGCGCGAGGTATTTTTTGTGATCGGTTTTGTAGTCCGTTGCCTGTTCGGAGAACTGCTTCCACAGCCCGGGGTGATGCTCGAGCGCCCGCGCGAGACCGTAGAGAAACGGAAGCGGAGAGTAGTTTTTCTGCTTGCGCGCAGCATCATCCTGAGCAAGGAAGATATTGAACAACTCCGGAAGTCTTTCCGGCTGCGGAGCCTTGTAGTAGCTCGAAATAAACCCTCTTATCTCATTTGTTCTTATTTTAAGCGGCTCAAGCGGAGTCGTTACCAACTCTATTTTCAATACTTTGGAACACTTCTGTTTGTTGTTTTCATCAACTGCATCGAGCAGGAAAGAGTAAACTCCGGATTGAGCATTTTCCGGAAAATCCCACGTTACCACCAGATTTGAGAGGTGGGTGGTTCCGGGAGTGAAGTTGTCATCAAAGATCAAGTCCTGATTTTTGAAAACTTTGACGATTTTTCCGTCGGGATCGCGCATGGACATGGAACCCGTGACATGCGCTTTCCCGGCTTTAGTCTGAACTTTTGACAGCAATATATATATATTAAAGCTGTGCAGCGGACGCACCCGGCTTATTTCCGGCACGGCAGGAGCTCTGCGGGCGGATAATCCGGTGAACTGCTCATACACATTTACCGCATTTGAGGCAGCCAAGACCGCTTCAACAGCAGAAAGCTGCCCCGCGAATACGGCGGAGAGCAGAAATACGGCAATAGCCGGGAGTGTCCTTGATATTATCATATCTGGTATTTTGCAAGTTCAGATTTAACGGCGTCGGCGACGATTTTTGCAGCATCAGCGACTGCGATGCGCTCAGCGTCACGGCTGCCGCGTTTTTTGAATTCGACCTGAGACTCAGCGAGAGTCTTGGGAGATATGACCACTCTGAGCGGAATACCGATAAGGTCGGCATCGCTGAAGATGAATCCGGCTTTCTCTCCGCGGTCGTCGTACAATACTTCGATTCCGGCGGCTTCGAGATCAGCGACAAGCTTTTCGGCGGCATCAGCGACTCCGGGCTTGTTGAGATCGAGCGCGCAGACCTGCACCTGATAAGGAGCAATAGACATCGGCCAGATGGGACCGTAGGAGTCATTGGAGTATTCGATGACCGACGCCATGGCGCGTCCGACACCGATACCGTAGCAGCCCATGACCATCGGATGGCTTTTGCCGTCGCGGTCGAGGTAGTTGCAGTTCATTGACTCGGAGTATTTGGTTCCGAGCTGGAAGATGTTTCCTACTTCGATACCGCGGAGCATTTCAAGCGGCTCACCAGAGAGCGGGCAGGGGTCGCCGGCTCTGACAGTAGCGATGTCACCGGTGATGAATTCGACTCCGGCGAGATCGCGGTCGGCGTTGAAGTTTTTGTAGTGGGTGTCGGCGGCGTTTGCTCCCACCACGAGGTTTGATGACTCGATGATGGAGCGGTCGAGGACGACTTTGACCTTTTTACCGTCGATGCCGATGGGGCTGGCGTAGCCGGGAACGGCACCTGCGGCGAGGATCGCGTCGTCATCCGCGAATTTAAGTTCAGGAACGAGTGCGAGGTTGGCAAGTTTGCTCTCGTTGACTTCAAAATCTCCGCGGATCATGGCGAAGATGAGTTCTCCGGTGCGGGCGTTCTGATAGAAGACTGCCTTACCGGTGTTTTCGGCTTTGACTCCGAGGAACTCAGCGACCTCTTCGATGGTCTTTTTGCCGGGGGTGGAGACCTCTTCGAGCGGAAGCGGAGCAGATTTTTCAAACTTCCACGCCGCAGTGGCGATTTCGCGGTTGGCGCGGTATTTTTTATCCGGAGAGACGAAGATAGTATCCTCGCCGCACTCACAGACAGCCATGAATTCGTGGGATACTTTTCCTCCCATCATTCCGGAGTTCGACTCAATGCTCAGCACATTGTCGAGACCGATTCGTTTGAAGATGCGCTCGTAGGCTTCATGGGCGCGTTTGTAGTATTCCTCGAGGTCAGCCTGATCGGTGTGGAAGCTGTAAGCGTCCTTCATGGTGAACTCTCTGGTTCTGATAAGACCGGCTCTGGGACGGGCTTCGTCACGGTATTTGGTCTGAAGCTGATAAACCATGACGGGAAGCTGTTTGTAGCTGTTGATCTCAGTTCTTATGAGAGCAGTTACACACTCTTCGTGAGTCATCGCCAGCAGCATGGGTTTGTCATTGCGGTCGGAGAAACGCAGAAGTTCTGCACCGACAGCCTCATAACGTCCTGACTCCTGCCAGAGTTCTGCGGGCAGCACGACAGGCATAAGGATCTCCTGACCGTCGATGCGGTCCATCTCTTCGCGGATGATTTTTTCGATTTTGTCGGTGATCCGTTTTCCCATGGGAAGCAGGCTGTAAATACCGGCAGAGACGGGACGGATATATCCTCCGCGGATCAGGAACTGGTGACTGACGGTTTTAGCATCCTTCGGCAGCTCTTTGAGTCTGCGTCCGGCAAGTTTGCTCATTTTCATAATATATTGTTCCTCAAAACTCTTTAGCGTTTTCTACGAATTCGTGGTGCAGCGCGATCTGAGCCGCCTCAAAGTGACGCCGCTCGATGATGAACTGCATATTGACCTGACGCATGCACTGGTCGAGGGCGAGGATGTTGATCTCGCTTCCGGCGAGAGCCTTTGCCGCTCTGGAAAGGAAGCCCGGAAGCTTCATGTTTGAGCCCAGCACCGAGACGATCGCCACCGCAGCCGTGTTGATATCGGCATTGGGGAACATTTTTCTGAGTTCAGCAAGACACGCCTTCACTCCGGGCTGCTTTTCGCTGACATAGTGGGTGATGGTGTTTGCGTTGGTGTTGGTTGCGATGTAGCTCACGTTGTTGCTGGCGAACGCACTGAGAAGCTTGTAGTCATAACCGGGAACACCGACCATTTCGGGGTCGAAGATCTCGATGGCGATGATATCGCGTCTTCCGCAGATCATATCGACTCTGGGAACGGGTGAGACATATTCACCGCTGATGAGGGTTCCGGGGCTCTTGGGGTCGAAAGCGTTGGTGACCCGGATCGGAATACCGTGCAGCTCCATAGCTTTGCTGGCTTTGGGATGGATGGCTTCCATCGCCATATCGGAGAGCTGGTCGGCGATATCGAAGTTGGTGTGTCCGATGGTGCGGACTTTGTCGATGCCGATAAGTTTGGGGTCACCGGTGGAGAGGTGGAATTCCTTATGGATGACACCCTCTCTTGCCTGAGTGACCACGGCGATCTTGCTGAAAGTGATTTCGCTGTAGCCGCGGTCGAATTTAGCCATGACGCCTTCGGCGCACTTGGCATATCCGGTGACGATGGGCATGCAGGTTCCGAAATCCATACCGGTCAGGTGCTGTTCGATGGTCTGCTCCATGGAGCCGGTCTCCTGATCTTTCCAACCTGAAAGATCGACGAACACGGCGTTTACTCCGCGTTTCTGGAGGATGAGAGCAGAGTTGAATGCGCTGTGCGCTTCTCCGATGGAGCTGAGCATCTCTCTTGCGGCAGGAAGATAATTGGCTCCGCTGAAGTGACCGAAGCTTCTCAGCTGCATAAGGTGGACGAGACACGCTTTAGCTCCGTCCATGCGTTCATTGACGAAAGCGTCAGCTTTTTCGACATCGAGCCCGATTTTTTCGAAATCGTGGTTGATATCGATCATCATCTGCCGGGTATCTTCGAGTTTTTTCTGCCAGGCTTTGTTGTCGCCTGCGGCAAAACTACCGTAAATTCCGGGCTCTGCGGTTTTCTTGTTTTCGAGCAGGGCGTTGGTGATTCCGCCGTAAGCGGAAACGACGAAGATGCGGTTGTAAAGTTTGGCGCCGGAGCGGTCTGCGATAAGAATGTTATCCATCAGCTCGCCGAAGCGGCTCATACTGGTTCCGCCGATTTTTTCAACGGTATGCTGTCCCATAAAAATAAACTCCCAAGTGAATTAGAGGTCTTCGATGCGGAGCACCTTGACCGGAGACTGATTGATTGAAAGGATGCCGATTTCAGAGAGTGCGCTGCGCATATCTTTTTCGGTTGCGGGGTGGGTCAGGATGACGAGGTTCACACCGCCGTCATCGCGGCGGGTCTCATGCTGGATGAGACTTGAGATGCTGATGGAGCGGTCGGCGAGGATCTGAGTGATCGAGGCGATGACTCCGGGGCAGTCGCGGACGAGCAGACGCAGATAGAAGCGGCTGGAGATTTCTTCCGGAGAGAGAACTTCCTCGAACTGCACTCCTTTGCGGAAAGCGGGGATGCGTCTCACTGAGTTGCTCGCAAGGTTGCGTGCGGCGTCGATGATATCGGCAACGACTGCGCTTGCGGTAGCGCGGCGTCCTGCGCCTCTGCCGTAGAAGAGGGTCTGATCGACGAAGTCACCGTCAACCATGACGCCGTTGAACACGTCGGAAATGTTTGCCAGAAGCGAGTTCTGGGGAATGAGTGTGGGATGGACTCTCATCTGAACTTTTCCATCATTATCCTTGATGATACCGAGCAGTTTGATACGGTATCCGAGCTCTGCGGCGCAGCGGATATCTTCGATCTCAAGATCGCGGATACCTTCGACATGGACGGGGTCGAGACCGAACCACTCTCCGTAAGCGAGGCTTGCGAGGATGGAGGTCTTGTGAGCGGTATCAAATCCGTCGATATCCAAACTGGGGTTAGCCTCAGCGTAACCGAGTTTCTGGGCATCGGCGAGGACGGTGGCGAAATCGGCGCCTTCTCTCTCCATGCGGGTCAGGATGTAGTTGCAGGTGCCGTTCATGATTCCGTAAATGCGGCGGATGCGGTTTGAGGAAAGACCTTCGCGCAGGGCCTTGATGATCGGAATTCCGCCTGCGACGCTTGCCTCATAAAAGAGGTCGGTTCCCGCCTCTTCGGCAGCTGCGAAAAGCTCTTTGCCGTGCAGAGAGAGCAGGGCTTTGTTTGCTGTGACGACCGCTTTTCCTGCCTTGATGGCATCGAGGATAAATTTCTTGGCGATGGTGGTTCCTCCGACGGTCTCGACGATGATATCGCACTCTTTGATCGCGGCTGCGGCATCGGTGGTGAGTACCTCTTTGGGAACGTTGACGCCTCTGTCGGTGGTTATGTCGAGGTCAGCGATACGGGTGACAGTGAGTTTGACACCGTTTCTCTGAGCGATCATATCGCCGTTGAGGATGATATTTTCTGCAACTCCTGCTCCGACAGTGCCGAAGCCGATGATTCCTACTTTGAACTCTTTCATTAAAATCCCTCCGTTCTAAAGGAAATGTTGTTGATACATACATGCATTTAATAATATAGCACGTCGGGGCGTTTTTGTAAACATGTTTTTCTGTAAAACTTACGTTTTTTTGCAGTAAAAAGCGATAAAAACGTGAAAAATCAGCCGTCAGCATGTCGCAGGCACATATGAGAACGCTCTTGTTGCGGGAGCATTTTTTGTCGAACGCATCCGGAATACCGGTGTGCCGGTGTATGTTTTATATGGAGAACCAAGATCGCATCATCAACTCTGTTGTGTGTTTTTGTCAGATTTTTATCTGGCTGGAAATCAGGGCGTTTTCCTGTGTGGAATATATAAAAAACTCCATGTTTTGTCATGGAGTGTCAAAATGTCAAATAAATAATTGTTGTGATATGATTTGGGACGCAGGCTCCGTGTGGTCGTTGAAGATGCAGATTCCGGTCTGCTTTTGCGGGCGGAATTGTTGCCTGCGGAAGGAGGGCAGGAGGATTATTTTTTCTTGACGTCTTTTGAAGCCTTTACGGCTTTTTCAAAGAGGTCGGAATATTTTTTTGACTCCTTGTCATTCCGGCGTTTTTTGTATAAAACGGCGAGATTGTAATAGGCTTCCGGACAACCATTCTTGGCAGCTTTGAGCAGAAGATCTGTCGTAATACTGTCAAAATCTCTTCCGTATGTGTCTTCGAGTTCAACGCAGATATTGTTGAGGGCGTGCGGATCTCTCATTGCAAATCCGTTAGCTGTCGCAGCGTTATCTATCGTCGGAAGAGTGCTGGTTCCAGGCAGAACTATCCAGATGTTGCCGATTTTTGTTGCGAAGTGATAGTAATGCATATTCCAGCGTCCTGAATAATCCACGATAAAGAGGAGGTGTAAATTGTCGTTGATTATCCACGCCTTGCATTGGAGCTTATCTGTATTGTCATCTCCGAACACCTGCTGTACATATTTTTTGATCACTTCCGGAGAGCACTTTGCAAACTTTTTCGACTCCATATAATTGGTCAATTCCTGAGCGGAAACGTGATTTATGTAGCGTATGGTGGGATTGGGCGCGGCTAAATTTTCTTCGACCGGATATTTGTCGAATTTTTCATCTTTCAAAAGGTAGTCTCCGTCCCGTGACATGGCAAGCTGGGAGTCTATTTCCTTTACTGCTGCGTCGGCATCAAAATCCCATCCGGGGAGTTTACATGATGCCGGAATCCTGACTTTTATCATTTTCAATTGTTCTGTTACCTCGGGGGTGCCATTAAGTTGCGCCAGCAGTTCCCGCGGGTTGACTCCGGTCACTTTCTCGATTTTTTCAGCGTGTCTGTCGATGGCATTTTCCAACGGGGGTTTTCCGGAGTTCTTTTTTTCAGTTTCCGGAGTCTCTTCCGGGTATTTGTCTCCAACGAACTTGCGCTCAAAAGGAATGTTGGTCGCAATGGCTTTTTTCAAATACTCATCGGCTTTTGCCAAGTCTTTTTTTACGACTATACCGCGCCGGTACATCTCGCTGAGCTGATACATGGCATCAGGAGAACCATCCTCCGCCGCTTTGAGAAAATTGTTGAAGGCATCTATCTTGTTCTGCGGCTCGGGAGCTGCTCCATAACCGTGAAAGTCCATAGAGCCGATAAGGTTGTAGATATGATGCTTCGGAGAGGCATTGTGTTTGATAGCCATGTTAAGGTAATGGCGGGCTTCCTGATAATTTTGGTCCTCTTCGCAATACAATGCAGTGAAGTACATTGCTTCGGTGTGATTTGCGTTGGCTGCCATGCGGAAATATTTTTTTGCATCCTCGTGTTCTCCGAGTCTGCGGGATAATAGACCGATGTTGAATTCTGTCGAATTTCGCGGAGCGCATCTTTCCGCCGCAAGAAAACAGAGTTTTGAACGTTTGAGGTCGGGCTGCGGAATCCCCAATCCTTCCTCATAGCAAATTCCGAGAGCAAACCATGCGTCGCTGTAATCCTGCATCGCAGCGAGTTCAAAATAATAGTACATCTGCTGATAGATTTTGGCTTTTCCGGTGGGTTCAAGGCTTTTCAGAAAATCATCCATGGATTTGAAGTTTTTTGTCTCAGTTTTCGGTTCTTCTTTGAAGTTTGCTGCCTTCTTCTTCATCATTTCACCGAGGATGAACTGGCTGAGGACGTGCCCCTTTTCATTGCCGTCCGGAGCTGCGGATTTTTTGTAAGCCTTTATGGCGTATTCTTCGAAAGAGTCTCCGGCATAATTTGAAATCGTATTGGCTATCTCATAGAGCATCTGCCGGTCGATGATGACGGTCACCACTTCATCGAGCAGGGCAATTCCGCCTTTGAGATCTTTCGTAGTGTGTGTGCCGGAGAGCTTCATAAGTCCGAGCTGGTATTTGCCGTCATAGCTTCCGAGAGCAGAGGCTTGTTGGAAACACTCTACTGCCTGAGCGTGCTTGCCTGTGTTGTATCTGAGGACTCCGAGGTGGTAAAACGCTTCGGCGCATTTTTCGTCTGTGAGTTTTTTCAGAATGATTTCTGCCTCATTGTATTTGTCTGCAAGCATAAGTTTGACAGCCTTGTCGCATCGCTCTCTCTGAGACGGCTCTTTGGCTTGAGAAAGCAATGCGATGCAGAAACAGGAGACAATTAGGGCAAAGATTTTTTTAGACATGGCAGATCAACTTTCGCAATATGGGGTGTTTGGGTTGCAGAGTGTCATAATATATATTGGTACTTATGATATTGCAATGCCGATTATACAAAAAAGGCAATAAAAAAGCGCGCCATACAACGCGCTTCAGGTGATTTGATTTGACCGTGATTTTTACGGAAGTTCGTTCTGCTGGGCGACCAGCATATCTGCTCCGTAAAGTTTGCGGAGACGGGGTTTTTCGATCTTTCCTGTGGGGTTTCTCGGAACTTCAGCAAAGATGATTTTTCTGGGGCGCTGATAACGCGGAAGGTCGAGACAGAAATCATTGACCTCCTCTTCTGAGAGGGTTGCGCCTTCTTTTATGTCGATTACCGCTGCGGCGATCTCTCCGAGACGCGGGTCAGGGAGACCGATGACGGCGACATCTTTGATGGCGGAGTGTTTTCTCAGGAAATCCTCGATCTGGACGGGATAGAGATTTTCTCCGCCAGTGATGATGACATCTTTTTTGCGGTCAACGAGATAGATAAATCCGTCTTCGGACTCTTTTGCCATGTCTCCGGTGAAGAGCCATCCGTCTTTGAGGACTTCGGAAGTAGCCTTTTCATCTTTGTAGTACCTGAGCATGACGCCGTCGCCTTTGACTGCGAGTTCTCCGACTTCGCCGCGTTTGACCTCCTGCCGGTTCTCATCGACGATCATGGTCTGCCAGCCGAAACCAGCTTTGCCGATCGCGCCGACGTGGTCGGTGTTTTCGACTCCGAGGTGAACTGCTCCGGGGCCGATGGACTCGCTGAGACCATAGTTGGTGTCGTACTGGTGATTCGGAAATACGGTCTGCCAGCGTTTGATGAGGCTGGGGGGGACGGGTTGAGCTCCGATGTGCATAAGTCTCCATTTGCTCAGATCGTAGTCTTCGAGTTTGACGTCTCCTCTTTCGATTGCGTCGAGGATGTCCTGAGCCCACGGAACGAGCAGCCAGACGACGGAGCATTTCTCTTCAGAGACAGCCTGAAGTATCCATTCTGGTTTTATTCCGCGCAGCAGAACAGCTTTGCCTCCGACGAGGAAGCTGCCGAACCAATGCATTTTTGCTCCGGTGTGATACAGCGGAGGTATGCAGAGAAAGACATCATCTTTGGTCTGGCTGTGGTGGTTCTGCTCAACGTAGCAGGCGTGCATCAGGCTGCGGTGAGCGTGGATGATCGCCTTGGGAAAACCGGTCGTTCCGCTCGAGAAATAGATGGCGGCTTCATCGTCATCATTAAGCGGTATTGCCGGAGCCTTTGACGAACAATAAGAGACCATATTGTAGTAAGGTTCGGCAAAAGATGGGCAGTCATCGCCGACATAGAAGAAGTTTTTGACTTTTTTGAGACGGTCGCAGATATCTTCGATGCGTCCGATGAAAGCGGGTCCGAAGATGAGAGTTTCGATATCGGCGAGCTCGATGCAGTATTTGATTTCTTCAGCGGTGTAACGGAAATTGAGCGGAACAGCGATAGCTCCGCTTTTGAGGACTCCGAAGTAAATGGGCAGCCACTCAAGACAGTTCATGAGCAGGATGCCGACCTTTTCTCCTTTGCGAACTCCGCGTGCGAGCAGCAGATTGGCGAGGCGGTTAGCCTTCTGGTCGAATTCGCCCCAGGTGATCTCGCTTCTGAAAGAGTCGATATTGCCGGGTTCGATAAGGGAAAACTCTCTCCACGAAGTGCGGCGTTTTTCCAGTTCCTGCGGATTTATTTCCACGAGGGCGCTGTCGTCGCGGTAGAGTTTTGCGTTTTTCTCAAGTATTTTGGTAATGGGCATGAAAAGTTCCTCATTTTGTTGATTACTATAATACGTTTGCTAAATATACCCTCCGGGCATATCAAATGCAAGTATTTATCTGCGAAAAGCGGTCAATTTGCCTGTTCTGCGGTTGAAAATTTTTTGAATGGTATTACATTATTGCATAACTCACTTATTAAAAACCAACGATCAGCGGGAGGAAAAATGAAATCGCACCTGATAATCGCCTTTGCCGCAGCAGTATCCCTGCTGTTCGGAGCAACTGAAACAGCCGATGTGCGGAATTTACTGCTCAATTCAGAGTTTTCGTTCCATGCGTTCATGCAGCACAGGACGGGAAAGCGGGGCAGAACGACAGCAAAATATGTTCCGTTCTGGAACGCTTGCTCAGGCAGCTCACTTGAGGTGAGACGCGACTCGGGAATTCTGCCGAAGTATCTGCCTCCGGTGCCTGTGTCATACGGAGTCGTCCTGAAACCGGGTAAAAGTTTCCATCAGTTTTTCACGCTTCCGGAAGCTGACCTTGTTCCGGGCAATGCAGTAAGCCTTTCATTCTGGGCGTATCAGGATGCTCCCCGTGCGGTAAAAGGCGAGATACGTGCGCTGAAGATCGAAAGTGCCGACGGCACCTGGTCTCCGAAAAAGGATTTCGGTCTGGCGGATAAGCGCACGTTCCAGAAGATGTCCCGTGGAGAGCTGGTGGTCGCAGCTTCGGCCGCTGCTGTCTCCGAAAAGATCGGAAGATGTGTGGAGTTCAAGGTGGAAAACTTTGTTATCCCCGGCAACTTCACCAAAGGCAAAAAATCAAGTTCCAAGGACAACCACACCGTGGGAATCGAAGTGCGTTTTACCAATAACTCCAAGAAAGATGTCATGATATACGCTCCGGGGCTTGTCCGCGGAACAAAGGCAGTCGCGGCGGTCGGAACGTACAGAAATGTTCCCGAGTTCTACCGCCATATTCCCCGCACGATGCAGAAGCTGTGGAAAGGTGAACCTATACATATCCTCGTTATGGGTTCGAGTATCGACCGCGGAAGCGCAAATCCCGCGCTCTATCCTTACGATGAAGATCCTGCTTCTCCGAAATATAAACAGCCGCTGGGAGAGAACCGTTCCAACTTTTCGACCAATCTTTTCGGACGCCCCGACCTCGATGCGAGTTTCGGCTGGGCACAGCACTATTTCAGCTATGCCGGACGCCTCAAAGTTGAGCTGATGAAAAAATTTGACCTTACTTCCGACAAACTTCTGCTGAATTTTATGGCGGCAGACGGCTCCTGTGTCGGAGAGGCTCACTCGGGACTCAAGTCCTACTGCGAACTGCTCCATGAGCCATCTCCCGCGGTCAACGGCCACAAAAGCGGATTTACCTGGCGTCAGCTTTATCCCGGACTTTTCAGCCGTCCGGAGGGACCGCGTCCCGATCTGGTGATCTGGGGCAGCGGAGCCAACGAAAAGACTGATACTCCCGATGAATGTGCGGTTTTTGAGGGAGCGATCCGCTACATCCAGCGCAATTATCCCGGAACTGAGTTTATCGGTTGTATGTATCAGTCAGCCAGCGCCGGACCGAATTTTGCTAATATGCGGGCACTTGCCATGCGTTACGGATTTCCCTGTATCGATTTCGGAATCATCAACGACCGCATTACCCGCAATATAAATCCGGCGGCTATCGGAAACAACGACGGTCATCCGCAGGCTGCGATCCATTATATCTGGTTCAAACAGCTTGAAAAGGCTTTTGAGTGTGCGGGACCTGTGGTGTGCGGATTTCCGCAGCAGCACCTTCCTGAACGCTGTATGGATACCACGGTCAACTGGGAGGGCGAAATGAAGCACTATTCCTCCGGAGATAAACGTTTTTTCCGTCCCGGAGCGTTTATCATCGACGACGGAGCTTTCAATTGCTGGGCAGTAAACGCCGACAAGAAAGAGAAGAAAAAGATCTACGGCTCAGTGTACGTCGATGGAGAAGAGAAAGATAAGAAACGTTATCATATACAGTATAATGACCGCAACTCCTTCTTCCGCTATGGAAGGTATTCTTTTGGAGACCGCCATGTTTTGGAAGTTCCCTCCGTATTCAAACTGAACTCTGTTGATTGCAAAATCGTCCTCAACCGCAGCTATACCGGAGTCGAGACCGGAGCTTTTTCCGGGGGCTCCAAAGCAGTTCCCTGGAAGTCTGAGACCGGATATCCCTATGGTACACACGTCACTGTTCTTGAACCGGGAGCAAGCTGCACCGTGCGCGTCATCGGCAACGCCTTTTCGATCGTCTGGGTGGATGCTGAGAAGGGCGGAGAGCTCACAGCCGCAGTCGATGGAAAAGACGCATTTACCGTTCCGACCAATATTCCATTGACACTCATCAGCAAAGAAAAACTCTTCGTAGAGAACCGCAAGGGATTGACTGGATATGCTTACGGAGAGCATCTGATCAAAATCACCGCCTCCAAGGCTCCGGTGAAACTTATGGGAGTTTACAGTTACGACACCCGGGCAAACCGCCGCAGCGAGCGGGTGGTGCGCGGAGTATCTTACGGAGGAAAATACCACTTTGAACCGTCATTCAAGGCAGCTCCGGTCATCCGTTGTTACGGAGACCTCAAGGTGGTATCGGCAACGAAAGAGTTCGCAGAGTTTTCCGGAAAGGGCAGCTTTGACGCCGTCGGTGAGTGATTTTCTGTCCCGGAGTGTACTTGCATTTTCAATGTGAATAGATTATATTGCAGGTAGAGAGGAGAATATTATATGAGCTGTTTTGATATATTGAGAGATGAACTCAACTCCAACGACAGGTTCTGCCGCGCCAACGGTATATACCTGACGGAGATACGCGAAGGTTACGCCGAAGCTGTGATGGAAATCAGCGAAGACAAACTCAACGCAAACGGCGTAGTGCAGGGGGGAGCCGTCTTCACGCTCGCTGATCTTGCCTTCGCAGGAGCGGCAAACAGTTTTGAAGGGCTCCGTGCTTCCGCAATGAACGCATCCGTCAACTTTCTGCGCCCCGGTTCAGGGAAAACACTTACTGCTCGATCTCAGGTCATCAATCGCGGAAAGCGAACCTGTCTCGTCGAGACCGAGGTATTCAGCGACAACGGAAAACTCGTTGCCAAAATTTCAACCACAGGATTTTTTGTCTGAAAAGTTCTCCGGAAACGGCAAATTTGCTTGCAAAAAAAGGCGGGAGGAGTTATTTTATATAAAAACAACCGATTGGTTTTATTTTTTTGTTTTTTACACTTGAAAGGAGAAGAGCAAAATGAACGCATATCCTGAAAAGATTGCAGATGTGGCAATGCTCGAAGAGCTTCTTGCCGTTCCGAACGCAGAGTTGATTTCTATGATGACGAGACTTCCCGGAGACATCATGATCCTCGGAGTCGCGGGCAAGATGGGTGTCACTATGGCAATGCTCGCCGCCAACGCCATCAAAGCCGCCAACGTCAAAAAGCGCGTTATCGGAGTTGCCCGTTTCAGCAACGCCGAAGAGCGTGAGAAGCTGGAAAAAGCCGGCGTAGAGACCGTAGTCTGCAATCTGCTCGACCGCGAACAGGTCAACTCCCTTGAGAAGGTCGAAAACATCATCTTCATGGCTGGACGCAAATTCGGAACCGGCGGCAGCGAAGAGCAGACTTGGGCGATGAACGTCCTTGCTCCGGCATTGGTTTGCGAGCACTTCAAAGAGAGCCGCATCGTGGCGTTTTCGACCGGATGTGTCTATCCGCTTGAGAAGCTCGAGTCCTGCGGAAGCACCGAAGAGACCGTTCCCAGCCCGGTCGGAGAGTATTCCCAGTCCTGTCTCGGACGTGAGCGCGTCTTCCAGTACTATTCAAAGATGAACGGAACCAAAGTTCTGCTGTTCCGTCTCAACTACTCCATCGACCTGCGTTACGGAGTTCTGCACGATATCGCGCTCAACATCCGCGACGGAAAACCGGTCGATAACTCTGTCGGATTTTTCAACTGCATCTGGCAGGGAGACGCCAACAGTAACGCTCTGCGTTCACTTGAGCTCTGCGAGAGCCCCTGTGCGATACTCAACGTCACTGGTCCTGAGACCGCATCTGTGGCGGCAGCCGCGAAGAAGATGGGCGAACTCATGGGCAAAGAGGTCACGTTCAAAGGAGAACCCGGAGAGATCGGATATCTCAATAACTCCGGAAAGATGTGCCGCCTCTTCGGATATCCGCAGGTCTCGCTCGACCAGATGGTCATCTGGCAGGCTCTCTGGCTTGCTGACGGAAACATCTCCATCGGCAAACCGACCCACTTTGAAGTCAACAACGGCAAATTTTAAGAGGAGTTTTTGATATGAAAACGATTGCAGATATCGACAGCAAGGTTTTAGCACAGGTCCGCAAAGGATGTGTCATCCCCGCGCAGCCGCTTGCGCTCAACGAGAAGCGTGAGTTCGTTCCGCGTTACCAGCGCGCCCTCTGCCGCTACTACATGGACAGCGGAGTCGGAGGCATCGCCGTCGGAGTCCACTCCACCCAGTTTGAGATCAGAAAGCCCGAGATCGGACTCTTCGAGCCTGTGCTTGCCCAGACCTCCAAGTTCATTGACGAGTGGGCAGAGGTCACCGGCAGAAAGATCCTCAAAGTCGGAGGTGTCTGCGGAAAGACTGAACAGGCTCTCTACGAAGCAAAATTTGAAGCCGAAAACGGATATGATGCCGCACTTCTGAGCTTGAGTGCATTTGCCGGAGACTCCGTTGACGCCATGCTCGAGCATTGCGCTAAAGTCGCCGAAGTCATGCCGATCATCGGATTTTATCTTCAGCCCAGCGTCGGCGGAAGGATCCTTCCCTACGATTTCTGGAAAGAGTTTGTCAAGATCGACAACGTGCTCGCCATAAAAATGGCTCCGTTCAACCGTTACTGCACCCTCGATGTGGTGCGTGCGGTCGCTGAGTCCGGAAAGGATATCACTCTCTATACCGGTAACGATGACAATATCATCATCGACCTGCTCACCGAGTACCGTTTCAACGGCAAGGCGGTCAGAGTCAAGGGAGGACTGCTCGGACATTGGTGCTGCTGGACTAAGAAAGCGGTCGAGCTGCTCGACGAGATCCACAGCGTTATCGAAAAGGGTGACAGCGTTCCCGCTGAGCTTCTCACCCGTAATGTTGAAGTTACCGACAGCAACGCGGCGTTTTTCGATCCCGCCAATAAGTTTGCCGGATGTATTCCCGGAATCCACGAAGTGCTGCGCCGTCAGGGACTTCTGCTCGGAACCTGGTGTCTCAATCCCGATGAGGTGCTTTCACCGGGACAGAGCGAAGAGATAACCCGCGTCCACGATGCCTATCCGCATCTGCACGACGATGAGTTTGTTTCCGCCAACCTCGAGAAGTGGCTGGCAGACTGACGGAGACATTGCATGCAGAAACGTGCGATAGAGACCAGACGTAAGATCCTTGAGTCCGCGATTGCCAACTTTTCGGCATCCGGACTCAATGGAAGCACTGTTGATGACATAGCCGGTTCCGCCGGAGTGAACAAACAGCGTATCTACGCCTACTTCGGCTCCAAACAGAAGCTGTTTGAGGCGGCTCTGCTTGAAGTGTTCCTGCGAGTGAAACTCTACTCAAATAAGACGCTCGAAAAGGCGGAGTCGAATCTTGAACAGCTGAGTTCCACCGTGTTCAAATCGTTTATGCGCGTACACGATGAGCAGCCGGCACTCTGGAGACTGCTTGCATGGGCAAATCTTGAGGGAGTTGAAAGTGTCAAGGTGCTTGAGCAGGCACGCAAAGAGGAAAACGATGCCTTGCGCCGTCTGTTTGATCGTGCGGTCGAACAGAAACTGCTGATTCCGATAGAATTTGAGACCTGGTTGTTTTCCCTGCTCGGAATGTCCTGCTTCTACCACTCAAACCATCATACGCTGCGTTTTACCCTCGGAGCGGTGATAGATGATGATAAGTGGATAGACCAGCTGGTCCGGGATATAGAAAAAATGTTTTCAGTCAGCCATTGAAGATATATAAGATAAAAGTTAATGTCTCAAATGTTGTGAGACAATCCGAACGGCGGCGGCGCCCCGCGGTCAATCTCGCGCCTTGCATCTGCGCCGCGGCGGTCGTGTACAGAAGTACACTCCCTTGCTGTGCTCAATGCAAAACGCGACCTTGCCTCACGGATGCATCCGCCGAAGCAAACAAGCGTTTTGTGTATGTTGACAAAATATAACCAATGTGCTATATTTAAATGTGTAACAAAATAGCGTTTATCATCGATTCAAAAACGCTTTCACAAAAATTGGGACAATACCAAGATATTACAAAAAAGCGCTGTTGCAAAATATCGATTTTTGCAGCAGCGTTTTTTGTATAGGCTCTGTTCCAGACAAAGGTAGGTAAAAGTAAATAAAAAAGTTTTTTCGCTTTTCTTGAAAGGGTGAGATCCGCCGTCGCCAAGGCTATGGCGGGACAAGGGGAAAGAATAACGAAGCCGACGTTCGGCTTCTTTTCCCGTGAAAAGAAGTTTTCCCGCATTCTTTCGCATCATCTCCCCATATCGGGAACAAAACTTTTGTATATTGGCTGGGGAAAACAGGTCAGTTTTCTGCAATCAGGCAGGCTCTTCCGCCGTCGATCTGGTAGTTGCATCCGGTGATGAATGCGGCACGGTCGCTGGAGAGATAGACGAGCAGATCGACGACCTCCTGAACTTCAGCGGCTCTGCCCAGAAGGGTTTTCATTTTAGCCATTCCGGGACGGGTGAGGACAGGGCCGGGAGCGACGCTTACGGAGCGGATTCCGTGTTCTCCTCCAATGCGGGCGAGACCTTTGGTCAAACCGATCATACCGGCTTTTTCTGCGCCGTAGTCAACTGAGCCGCGGCTTCCGGTGATACCGTCAATGCTGCTCATATTGATAATGACACCGCGTTTTTTCTCGATCATGTGAGGCATAACGGCTCTGGCGAAGAAAATAGCTCCTTTGAGGTTTACGTCAACGCCCCACTCGATACTCTCGTATGAGCAGTAGGGAAACGCAGGCTGCTTGCAGACGCGTGCGGAAGCGCCTCCCGCCGAGTTGAGCAGGCAGTCTATACGGCCGTATTTTGCGATGACATCATCGACTATGGCGCAGACTTCAGTATGCTTGCGGATATCGGCAACGTATGCCTCAGCTCTTCCGCCTTTTTTGCGGACCTCTTCCGCCGCATTGTTGACGGCATCTGCATTGATATCAACAAAGATGGCGACGGCTCCGAGTTCAGCGAGGTTTTTGAGATAAAGTTCTGCCATTCCGGAGGCAGCTCCGGTAGCGATGACGACTTGATCTGTGAAATCAAAATCCATGATGATAACTCCTTATCTACGGTTTTTGTAAGCGGGAGAAGCCAATAAAAAAATTTTACTGCTTCCCCGCATCATTTCTTCTATCAGGAACAAAGCCTGTTTTTATTCCGGCATGGGAGCCTTGTAGTTTTTATCTCCGCCGTGTTTCATGAAGTTGCGGTAAACTTTGAAGAGGAGCAGGATGCCGCAGAGGGTAAATCCGGCAGCGATAAGCAGAGTGTAGCGGTAGTCTCCGAGTTTGTCGATGAGTTTTCCGACGGCGGGGCCGGTTATCATATACATCACCGCGCTGAAAATACCGATGGCAGAGCTGAACTGGGCGAAGAGGGCAGGGGGAAGTATCTTCAAGCTGAGAGAAGCGACAAAGGTGAAGTAGCATCCGGAAATAACTCCGTGCAGAATGAATATGACCGGGAAGGTGCTTTTGTCGATCAAGAAGTATCCTGTGACCATCAATATCAGATAGGCGATAAGAGCTGCGATACCCGTGCGCAGCGGATGGAACTTGTCGGCAAGGACTCCCAGACCGTAGCTCAAAACGAGGCTGAAAGCGTAGGTTATGACCAGAAACTTACCGTAAGTAGCGGTTTCGATGCCCAGGAATTTAGAGTACTGGATGCTGAAACTGTTGATCGGCATGAAGGAGAATACCGCGACGGTGGTTGCAAACATGAACCAGCAGTAGTAGGGCATGGAAAAACTCTGTCTGAGATAAGTTGCAGTAGATGCGGCGATCGTCTGCAGGAAGTTGCGTTTTTTTCCGCTGGGAAGCGGAGGAAGTTCTGCCGGAGGCGGATATTTTCCCTCTTTTACCATAGTGCAGAGCAGCAGCAGTCCGGCTCCGTAAAGCGTACCGACGCCGATGAAGATCCAGGCTGTATAGGATTCGACGAGACCGATGAGGTAGTTGTTGAAAATCATTCCTGCTCCGAGGCTTACCAGACGGAACAAACCGAAGAAGCGTCCGAGCAGTTCACGCGGAACAACATCGTTGGCAAGCGCGTTGAAGAGACTTCCGGCGAGTGTGGTTCCGAAGTCGAGGAACACCCAGGAGATGCCGAAGAAGATCAGCATTGCGGTTTTGAGAGAGATATCGGGGCATACTCCATGCAGCCATGTTCCGAGGAATTTGGTCAATCCCAGACCGAAGAGACCCGTGACGATGAAGGGAGTGGTGAACAAAATAAACGGAATACGTCTGCCGAGCCTGCCGCGGTGACGGTCGGATACGAAACCTATGATCGGCTGAAGAAAGATATTCGTGAAGTTGGGAAACGCGATGATGATAAGACCATAGAGGAACTCCGAATCAATGATCTGCTTGAAGAGCAGAGTGGAGGACGGTCCTATCGCGCGGTCTTTCATAGACCAGACAAAGTCGCCCCAGAGCATCCAGAAGCTCAAGGCTATGATTCCGGCTGTGGTATAGGTAAGCGTACCTGTTTTCCAGATTTTCGGTTGTTTGTTTTCGGTGGCCATGGTAATTCCCCTTAGTTGAATAATTGTTAAGATTGCCTTCTTATTTGTGTAATATATACTCAAAAGGAGTTTTTTTCAAGTAAAAGCCGCGTGCTGTTTCTTATTTTGACAGGTTAAAAAGTATCATCACAGGCAGAAGACCGTCTTTGTTTATGTTGACAAGACCGATTTGCAGAGTGTTTCCTGTTGAGTAATTGACGATGCCGAGTTGGACTGCGGCTTCGGAAACATGCTTTTTTATCAGATTGACGAATGAAATCTGTATTCCGTCCATAGAATCAGCTGAGTTGAATCCGAGCAGAGTTGCCTGCAAACCTTCAGCGGATTTGAAGATGGAGGCGCACAAAGCAAAAGATGCACCTTCTATTTCGTTGCCGTCGAATACCGGAAGTCCGACAGCGAGACCTTCGATCTCTTTTGACACCATTTTTTCCGGAGGGTCAAACCAGAACCCGATCTCTCCCGGAGCGGCACTGAGAATAGCGGCAGACAAAAATACGGTAAGAATGAAAAGTTTTTTCAGCATGATGTTCCTCAAATAATTTAAAGTGGGCAGAGGGTTGTTGACAAAATTTGTTTTTCGATATCTCCGGCTGCGGCGGGAGAGTATTCTCCGCAAATCGGAGTAAGACAGTTTGCGCTTGCCGCGGCAAGCGCTTTGAGGAAAGCCTGTTCAACCGGAAGCCCTTTCGCCAGAAATGAGGCATATACTGCGCTTGCCGTATCTCCGCAGCCGAGAGTCGAAACAATATTTTTCAGCGCGGGCAGCGTGTATGAGAACAGCGTTTTTCCATCAGAGGCAAATGCTTTGTCTGCTCCGTCGGTGATCGCTGCTGAAACAAGGTTGGAGTGCTTTGAAAAGAGTTTTTTCAAGGCATCGGAAACATTCTGTACCCCGGTGATTTGCAGCAGTTCATCTTTGTTTATTTTGAGATGTATGCTGCATTTTGTGTCGAACATACAATCAAGACCGTTTACCGAATCGACCAGCATTGGAACGCTGTTCGCATGGGATATTCCGGCAAATTTTGCATAAACATCGAGGGTTGTTTTTCCCGGGAGCGAACCGCATACCGCAGAAATGTCACACTCCGGAATAACTTTTTCAGCATAAGAAATGAGTTCAGAAATCTCTTTGTCACTGACCGCGAATGATGGTTCGATGCACTCCGTAGTCGATTGATCGTGCTCCGAGAGTATGGTGATGCAGCATCGGGTGGGAGTTTCGGTCATCACCGAATTGTGAGCAATACCGATGCTGTCGAGCATTGCGTTGAGCCGCCTGCCGTTTTCTCCTCCTGTAAATTGAAGGAGCACGGGTTCGGCGACTCCGCAGATTTGTGAAGCTCTGCAGAAGTTGATTCCTTTGCCCGAGGCAAATTCTGTGAGCTTGTTTGCGCGGTTGACTCTTCCCGGAACGAATTTTTCAAACGCCAGAGTTTTCTGCCACGCGGGGTTGGCTCCGAGGACAGCGATCTTCATTATCTTTTTTTCCTGCTGCCGTTTTTTCTTTCGGCGGAAATAAGGTAGTTCAGCAGGTTTCTTGCGGCCTGCGCTTCGGCGTCTCTGCGGCTGCTGCCGTGACCTGACGCAACGAGGTTTTCCACCATGACTTCGGCGTGATATTGCGGATCATGGATGGGACCTGATACGGAAAGCGTGAGATAATCCGGAGTTTTTCCGAAGATACGCTGAGTGAGTTCCTGAAGTTTTCCTTTGGGGTTGAGGTGTTCAAAAGATGCAGTTATATCCGGGAAGAAGTCCTCAAAGACCGCCAGCACCATTTTTTCAGCAGCATCGTATCCGCAGGTCATGTAGTAAGCTCCGATCAACGCCTCAAAGAGGTCGGCGAGGGTGGAGTCACGCTTGTGTCCCTGATTTTCGCGCTCACCTTTGCCGGTACGGAGCATGTTTCCGAGCTGAAGTCCGCGGGCGAGGGCGGCGAGAGTCTCCTCTCTGACCATGGCTGAGCGCATGGAAGTAAGTTCTCCCTCTTTTGCCTCGGGGTAGCGTTTGTAGAGAAACGTGCTGGTGATGAGTTCGAGCACCGCATCTCCGAGAAATTCGAGACGCTGATTGTCATATTTAAGTTTCTTTTCAGAGGCATAGCTGCGATGGGTGAAAGCCGCATTGAGCATCACTTCTCCATCGGGATGCTGAAGCATATCCTGTTTGATCGTTTTGAAATCTATCATGGTCAAAAATCCTTATTTGCGCCGGGTGGAGGCGAAGAAGTCAGTAATATACTTTTTTAGAGCCTCCGGACGGTATTTCTTTGAGCATACAGCGTTGTAATTTTCAAAAAATATCCTGCTGGTTTGAGTTATATCCTCATCGCTTTCTCTTCCGCATCCCATAAGGAAACTGCTGATAAAGCGCGCTGTTTCTTTGCGGAAAAGATAACTGAAACGTGAAGCTCGGGTACTTGAGTCGAAGTCGATCACTCCGACGGAAGATTTTCCGTTTTCGCGGATCATGTAAAAGTTTTTGGTGCTGGCATCGCCGTGGATGATGTTTCTTTCGTGCAGCGCGCCGAGGATCTTTGCTCCTTCTGCGAGCAGTGTGCTGCGGTCAGCTTCGGAAGTCATGACATAGCAATTCGCCGAATATGTCGTCTGCGGGTCAAGCACTTCAGTTACCAGATAGTCGCATACAGGCAATCCGCAGCGGAATTCTCTGAGCGCACAGATTATTTCCGGAGTAGGTATATCAAGTTCCTTCAGGACTTTGTTCATTTCAAGCGCGAGAAACGGACGCGGTTTCTGAAAAAGACGTCTGAGCCTCTTGATTCCGGTTCCGGCGGGAGAGCACTTGACAAAAATATCTCCATCGATAAAAGCCACCGTCGAAGACCCCTGTTTGCAGATTGTTCCTGAAGGATTTTGCCAGCAGCCGGAAAGAGCAGATACCGTTTCCGCGTTTACGGCGGATATATCAGCATATCCGCGCATACGGCTTCCTGACTGGTTTTTTATATCGATTTTGCTGAACATCGTTTGTCTGTCCCGGGGTCACGTTATATAAATACGCATATAAAATAACCCGGAATGTTTTGAAAATCCAGTCTGATGATGATTTTTTTGTGTTTTTGAGTGGAAAGCTGTGTTTTTTTGAGTTGAATTATTGGAAAAAGAGTGTTATATTTACTATTGTTCGATAATAGTTCTTTTATATCATTTAAAAATATGGAGTAAGTAATTATGGCCGGTCCGAAATTTACGGTTCTTTTTGAGAAGCTGCGCGGTACGACATTCGACCTTGACCGCGAAGTGATGAGCATCGGACGCCGCGACGGAATGGATATCTGCATCAAAGACTCAAGCATGAGCGGACATCATGCTGATATCATCGCCGTCGAGCGCAACGGTAAGAAGACATTTGTCCTGCGCGATAACGACAGTACCAACGGAACCAAAATCAACGGAGTGCAGGTGACTGAGCAGGAGTTGAAGAACTCCGATGTCATCCTTTTCGGTTCTGTGGAGGTTCTGTTCGACAGCGGCAGCAGCGATGACGAGAATGCGGGCGGAGTTTTTGCTTCGACCAGCGTCACCCTCGACCTCTCTTCTCTCGATGGAAACATGAGCAGTGTTCCCAAGCTCGACAGCCTCAATCCGTTGAGCGATCAGGAGGTGAAGCGGAACAAGATGGTTCGCTTCGGCATCATCGGACTCTGTTCGCTTGCCGGTATCGGCGTGATATCGTTGCTGGTAACGCTTGCCATCAAGATTCTCAATCTCGGCGGCAACTGAGGAAACATTCCAAAATATATCAGCATCCGCATGCCGCACAGTTTTGAGCGCATTGCGGATGTTTTGTTTAATAAAGAAACACGGGCGGAATAAAATCTGCCGAAAATCATATCAGGAGAAATATCAATGAGTCAGGACAACCCCAATCCACCTCCGGATCAAACTCCGCAGGGTGGTGAAAACAATCAGCCTCCGAAGACCAAGAAGCTGCCGGGAATTCCCCGCGCGGCGGTGGTGTGGCTGGTCATATTGCTGGCACTCGGTGCAATGGCACTCTTCAAAAGCGGCGGTTCAAGCCGCAAGACCGTATTTACCCAGAGCGAATTTGAGTCGATGCTCCGTGCCGGCCGCATCGTGAGCGCGGAAGTCACCGATGAGAGCAGCCGCGTCTTCGTTGTTGAGGGAAGATACCGTCTCAGCGATGCTCCGGCGCAGCAGGGAGACTCCCGGGGCAACGCTGCCGCCGATGCGAAAGCGATGCTGAAAAATACCGGATATTACCGTTCAAGAGTTCTCTTTTCTGAGACCATGAACGACCTGCTGTCAACCAAGACCCAGGTCAATGTCGCCGGAAATAACTCAAGTCTCTGGAATTTTCTGCTTTTCGGATTATTCCCGGTGCTTATACTCGGAGTCGTGATCTACTTCATTTCCGTCCGCCAGATGCGCATGGGCGGCAAAGGAGCCATGGATTTCGGCAAGAGCCGTGCCAGAATGATCGCCCCAGAGGAGCTCAACGTGAAGTTCGACGACATTGCCGGAGCTGATGAAGCCAAAGCCGATATTGCCGAAATCGTTGAATTCCTCAAGGATCCCATCCGTTTCCAGCTTCTCGGAGGTCAGATACCCAAAGGATGCCTGCTCGTCGGAAATCCCGGAACAGGAAAGACCCTGCTCGCCAAAGCAGTTGCTTGTGAAGCCGGAGTTCCGTTCTTTTCCATCAGCGGTTCAGACTTTGTCGAGATGTTTGTCGGAGTGGGTGCAAGCCGGGTCCGCGATATGTTTGAGCAGGCGCGCAAATGTACTCCCTGCCTTATCTTCATCGACGAGATCGATGCTGTGGGCCGTTCCCGTTTTTCAGGCTGGGGCGGAGGTCATGACGAGCGCGAACAGACTCTCAACGCCATGCTGGTCGAGATGGACGGACTTTCGAGCCGCAACGGAATAATCGTGCTTGCCGCGACCAACCGTCCTGATGTGCTCGACCCCGCCTTGCTGCGTCCCGGACGTTTTGACCGTCAGGTTGTCATGGATCTTCCTGACATCAAGGGACGCCGTCAGATACTTGCCATCCACGCCGCAAAGATACGTCTTGCGGAAAACGTTGACCTCGATGTCATAGCCAGAAACACTCCGGGATTCAGCGGAGCGGATCTCGCTAATTTGTGCAACGAGGCAGCCTTGCTTGCCGCCAGATACAATCAGGAGTTTGTCATGCAGAAAGACCTCGAAGAGGCGCGCGACAAAGTCTGTTACGGCAGCGAGCGCCGCAGCCGCAAGATCAGCGACCGCGAACGCCGCATGGTTGCGTACCATGAAGCGGGACACGCGCTCATTGCATTGCACAACGACAAGTGTACTCCGGTTCACAAAGTTACGATCATTCCGCGCGGAGACGCCTATCTCGGAGCGACCTATACGCTTCCTGAGGAGGATCTCTATCTCCGCAGCAAACTTGAATATGAGGCAGAGATGTCGATGACCATGGGCGGACGTGCCGCCGAAGAGCTTGTTTTCGGAGACATCACCACCGGCGCATCCGGAGATATCGAAATGCTCACCTCCATGGCGCGCAAGATGGTCTGCCTGTTCGGAATGTCCGACAAGATTGGTCCTACCAAAGTCGGAGACTTTTCTGTGCATCCGCATTTGCGTATCGATGGTCCCCAGCCTGACCAGCTTGCTCCTGAGACCGCCCGCGAGATCGATCTTGAGATACGCCGTCTGGTAAATACTGCGATCGACACGGCGCGCGAGGTGCTGCGCACCCACCGCGACGAGCTGGATAAACTTGCTGAGGCTCTGCTTGAGAAAGAGACGATCTCTATAGAGGAGATAAATGTGTTGCTCGGCAGAACTCCTGCTCCCCAAGAGACTCCGGAAAAAGAGGACGCCCCTTCCGCGGAGCCGCAGGTTGAGGAAAACACTTCTTCTTCAGAAGAAGCCCCGGCGGAGACGAACGATGGAACTTCCTCAGACAGCGTTCAAGCCTGACGGCGGCGGAGTCCGCATCAGGGTTCATGCTCAGCCGGGAGCTAAAATAAGCCGCATAGCCGGAGCCTACGGCGAGACCGTAAAGATCGCCGTGGCAACGCCTCCGGTGGACGGCAAGGCGAACAAGATGCTCCAGAAGCTCCTTGCCCAATGGCTCGGAGTATCTGCGTCGGCAGTATCCCTTGCGAGCGGCATGACCGGCAGAGAAAAGGTTTTTGCGGTCTCCGGAGTCTCAGCAGATGAGGCAAAGAGCCGTTTGGAAAAATTGTAATACAAAAAAATAAAAAAATGAAACAGAAAGCTATAATATTTCTCGCTGATGGAATGGCGGATGATCCGCTTATGGAACTTGGCGGCAAGACTCCGCTTGAATATGCAAACACTCCAGCAATGGACAGTATCGCCAAAAGGGGCGCGAGCGGAACATTTTTGACCCTTCCGGACGGTCTGCCGACATCGAGCGATGTTGCCAATATGTCGGTGCTCGGATTTGAGCCCGAATACAACTATCCCGGACGCGGACCCATCGAAGCTGCGGCACAGGGGATAGAGCTCGATGAAGATGATATAGCCTGGAGATGTAATCTCGTCTATGTTTCCGATGACGGATTTCTGCGCGACTACTCTGCCGGACACATCTCTCCTGAGGACGCTGCTGTGCTTATGGCTGACCTTGAGACCGCCTTTGGAAGTGATGAAGTTACCTTTTACAGCGGAGTAAGTTACCGCAATCTGCTGGTGCTTCACGGAAAACGTTTTTCTCCGCTTGTAGATTATTTCAAGCCGGATTCATCACAGGATATACTGCTTTCGGAGCTGCGCCTTTCCGCACAGACTCCCGAGGCTCAGGAGACGGTCGATTTTCTCATCGATCTTGAGGAGAGAGCTGCGAAGTTTCTCGCCAATCACCCGATCAACCTCAAGAAGAAGTCTCCAGCCAACCGTATATGGCCGTGGAGTCCGGGCAGACGTCCAGCGCTGCCTGATTTCTCACAGAAATATCAGCAGCGCACCGGAGCGATCATCAGCGCGGTCGATGTGATCCGCGGACTTGGAATGTGCTCCAATATGCAGGTGATAGAGGTTCCCGGAGCCACCGGTTTTGTCGATACCAATTATGACGGAAAAGCCCAGGCGGCGATAAAAGCCATCGAGGAAAAAGATTTCGTCTATCTCCACCTTGAGGCGATCGACGAGTGCTCCCACCTCGGAGATCTCAAATTGAAGATACAGGCTATCGAAGAGTTCGATGCGAAAATCGTGGCTCCTGTACTTGCCGCGCTTGAGGGTAAAGAAATTCGCTTTGCGGTGCTTCCCGACCATCCTGTGCCGATAAAACTGAGGGCACACACGACAACTCCGGTTCCGGTAGCGATGATGGGCCCCGGAATTGACGTTGATGGAATAGAGTCATTCAGCGAGACCCTTGCTCCGAAGGGCGGACTTGGTTATATGTCCGGCGACGGACTTATGAAGAGACTGCTCGGATTGTGAATGATATAAACGACACTCCGAGACTGCCGAAGATATCTGCAATGGATAAAGCATTGAAGATACTTGCGGCAGCTCCTGTGACTGAATTTGAGTTGCGGCGCAAGCTTTTCCGCGCTGGGTATCCGGAAATACTGGTGGATCAGGCTGTATCCGAGTGCCGTCGCCGCAACTATATCAACGACGAGCTTCTGGCGTCGGATTGTGCCGATTACCTGACTGCGCGCGGGAACGGCTCGCGCATGGTAAGGGTAAAACTCAGGAGGCGCGGGCTCGATCCCGCGCTGGTCAACGAGGTAATGGAAAATGCCGATCCCGAGCAGGAGCTTGAGGCAGCGCGATACGCGCTTGACACCAAACTGCGGCTCCTGTCGCGGGAAAAAGACTACCGTAAGAAAAAAGAGAAGGCGTTCCGTTTCATGGTGACGCGCGGATATACGTCAAATATAATTTCAAAACTCTTTTCAGAGATAGACTGGAAGGGTTCGATCGACGGGGAGGATATCTGAATGCCTGAATTGCCAGAAGCAGAAAACATCTGCCGTGCGCTGCACCGTGCGCTTGCCGGAGAGGTGATATCAGCGGTCGAGGTGTTCACACCTAAAATGCGTACACCGCTTACTCCGCTTGCTGAAGCATCTCTTGAGGGCAGGCGGGTAATATCCTGCGAGCGCAGGGCGCGTTATGTGGTTTGCAAACTCGATGACGGAAGGGCACTTGTCATGCACTTCGGTATGTCCGGAGTCGTGCGTGTCGAGGATGCATGTGTTCCCAAACGCAAACATGAACACGTATTCATCCACTTTGAGAGCGGCAAGATATTCCGTTTTGAGTGTACGCGCCGTTTCAGTCTGCTTGAGGTGCATCCACTCGAGGAAAACGGAATGCCCGCCATTTTGAATTCCCTCGGAGTTGAACCGCTTGAAGAAGGTTATACCGCCCAATATATGTTTGAGCGCGCCGCCGGAAAAAAGGGTGCAGTCAAACCGTTCATTATGGATAATGATGTGGTGGTCGGTATCGGGAACATCTATGCCACGGAGACATTATTTGCTGCAAAAGTGCGTCCCGATCGTCCGGCAAACCAGGTGACTATTGAAGAGTGGGAAGAAATCGTGAGCCACAGCCGGAGGATTTTGAGACGTGCGATAGAGCTCGGAGGTTCAAGCATATCCGATTTCCTCAACGTTGACGGCTCTGAGGGAAAATTTGCGCAGGAGCTGCTGATCTACGGCAGAGAAGGAGAACCTTGTCCGGTTTGTTCAACCCCCATAGAGGCAAAGAGGCTCGGAGGAAGAAACTCCACCTATTGCCCCGCCTGTCAGTCCTGATTTAAGCAGAGTGCAGCCAAGCAAACAGCTTACAGAGCAGACAAAAGCACCGGCGTGCAAAATACTTCACCACATACCTTGTCTGTTTAAGTCCGTAAATGAGCCTGTCGTCTTCTCACGCAGAACCAGCGTGGCTTGGCGGATACGCGCGTTAATCACCGTGGGTTACCCATTCAGAGCCCGCCAAGCACGTTCAGAACCGGCGCGAGAAAGCCCGCCCGCCTTTAGAACGGAGTTGAACGGAATTGAACGGAGTGAACGGATAGCCGGGGCGGAGAAGTATGCCGCAC
>SUVY01000063.1 GCA_015061775.1 Lentisphaerota bacterium
TACACCTGATTTATTTGCCACTGTCTCTCCGTGGCGGACGGCAATTATTTCGCAAATATCTGATTTATTCATAGCAAATCTCCTGCACTGCAATCAGATGTGGGATAATCTGGAGTATATTCCGTCTTTTGCAGAAAGCTCTTCATGCGTTCCGCGCTCGACGGCTTTTCCGTCGGCTATGACTACGATCTCATCGGCTCTGCGCACGGTCGAGAGGCGGTGAGCGATGACCAGAGTCGTCCTGCCGGAAGAGAGCTCTCCCAATACCTTCTGTATCTTGCGTTCGCTCTCATTGTCGAGCGCGCTCGTGGCTTCGTCAAGGATGAGTATTTCGGGGTCTTTGAGGAAAACTCTTGCGATGCTCAGACGCTGTTTCTGACCTCCTGAGAGACGAACTCCGCGCTCGCCGACTTCGGTATCGTATCCGTTGGGAAGCGTCATGATGAAATCGTGTATCGAAGCGCGTTTGGCTGCCTCGATCATCTCCTCATCTGAGGCATCCTGTTTGCCGTAAAGGATGTTTTCGCGCACTGTTCCGTTGAACATATAAAGATCCTGCTGAACGATTCCGATGTGCTTGCGCAGGTCGCTCTGTTTTATTTTCCGGATATCGGTACCGTCGATGGTGACAGAGCCGCTCCAGATGTCATAAAATCTCATAAGGAGCGAACATATCGTGCTTTTTCCGCCTCCGGAGACACCTACGAGCGCGACGGTTTTTCCGGGTTCGAGGTCGAGGTCTATGTTGTGCAGCACCTCTTTGTCCTTTGCGTAACCGAAAGTCACATCGCGGAAACTTACTTTTCCCGTGACCTTTTCAAGCTCGACCGCGTCCGGAGCATCGGTGATCTCCGGAGTCGTCTTCATAAGCTCATCAAAACGTTTGAAACCGGACATTCCGCGCTGGAACGACTCGGAAAAATGCAGCAGCATATCCACCGGATGCAGGAATATTCCGACATAGAGTGCGTAGATAGCAAGTTCGCTTGCGGCGAGTTTTCCCTGCGCGACGTACAATCCTCCGACGGCGAGGATTATTATATAGAGTATTCCCTGACACAGTGCGTTTCCGGAGTGCATGAATCCGAGGGCGCGGTAGCTCATCTCTTTGGTCGCAAGAAGGGAGTTGTTCCGCTGGTCGAATTTGCTGTTTTCCAGCGTCTCGTTGCTGAAAGATTTGACCACCCGTATTCCGGACAGGGAGTCCACCACCCGCGTATTGATGTCGGATATCTTTTTGCGGTTTTCAGCAAATATCCGGCTGAGTTTGCGGTTCTGGATATAGGTCAGCAGAGCCATGAGCAGCGTCACAGCAAAGAGTATCAGCGTCAGGGGAACATTGAGCATGAGCAGCAGGACAAAAGAGCCTGCTATTTTTATTGCGGCAAGCAGAAGTGTCTCAGGACCGTGGTGGGCAAGCTCGGCGATATCGAAAAGGTCGGTCACGATGCGCGAAAGCATGTCTCCGGTGTTGTTTTTGTCGTAGTAAGAGAAGGAGAGCTTCTGATACTGCCGGAAAATACTGCGGCGCATATCCGTTTCCATTCTCGCTCCCATGATGTGTCCCCATGCTCCGATCATATACATCGCGGCGTAGCGGACAAGGTACATCACAAAGAGCGCGGCAGTCACCCGGACAAGTATCGGAATTATCTCGTTTCCGGGCAGCAGAAAGACTTTTCCAGTCATATAGCGCAGTATCTGCGGAAACGCAAGGTCGGCTGCGGCTGCGATAAGCACGCAGACCATATCCATAATAAATAAATGCCAGTAGGGCTTGTAGTATGAAAGAAATCTTCTGTACATGACTGGTTACTTTCTCTTTTCAAGGACGGCGGCAAAAGCTCCGTCGTGGCCGGAACCCGGAAAGAGTTTATCCTGTTTCAGCACTGAAAATCCAGGATGCCGCTCAAGGAAATATGATATCTGTTTTTCATCTTCCTCCTGCTCGATGCTGCAAGTGCTGTATATGATGCAGCCTCCGTTTTCGAGATGTGATGCGGCAAAGTCGAGCAGCTCCTTCTGGATATCGAGTGTTTTGGACAACTCTTCAGGAGAAAATCTCCACAGCGCATCCGGGCGTCTGCGGAAGACTCCCGTATTGGTGCATGGAGCGTCGATGAGTATCATATTCCATTGGCGGTCGATAAGTTTGATATCGCAGACTGCCGGATGCGTTATTCCGCGCAGTTCAAAGTTTCTGCGGGTGAGCTTCTGGCGTTTTTCGCTGCGGTCGAAGGCGGTGAAGCGGGATACCGGGGAATACTTTTCGAGCAGCATGAGAGATTTGCCTCCGGGAGCTGCGCAGAGATCGAGGATAGCGTCATATTTCCCTTCCGGAGCGATGGATACAGCGAAAGCCGCAGCGGGGTCCTGGATATAGAGACGACCTGATTTGAACTCCGCTGAGTTGAGGACGTCCTGGGCATTGGCTTTGCCGAACGGAAACATATCGCAGACCGTAAACGCCTGCTGATAATCAAAACTGCAGTCTGAAAACTCCTTTTCAAGCCTGAAAGTGAACTCAGGAGTGCTCAAAAATGCCTGAGAGAGCTCCTCAGTGCGCTCGACGCCGAACTCTTTTATCCACCTGGAGTAAACCTTTTCCGGAAGCACATCCTGCGCTCCTGCCGGAAGCCCTTTATCGCGCAGCACTGCAAGAGATTTCCGCAAAACCGCGTTGACAAATCCTGAGTTGCGCCGCTTTTTTGCGAGATCGACCGCCACATTGACCACCGCCTCCGGAGCCATGCGCTGCTGGGTGAGTGCCTGGGTGAGGGCGACGGCAAGCAGAGCAAAGGTCTCCTGATCCGGAGCTTTGCTGATAAATTTTCTGAGGGTCGCGTCGATCGCTTTTTTGTGCTTGAAATATCCGAGAAGCAGATGCGACAGCGTGCGGCGGAGCGTCTGATACTCAGGCTCATCCAGCAGGTCATCGAGGGTGGAACGGTTGTTTTCTACCGCGATCACCGCCTTGACTGCACAGCTGAGGATCGCCTCTTCGGTGCTGCCCGGCTTTCTCATTCGTCGCCCAGATACTTGCCCGGAACAAGGTAGTTGCAGATATAATCCCTGACCGCCTCCTGAAGCGTCATGGGCTCTTTGTCATATCCGAGACTGCGGAGTTTATCCATTTCGGCGCAGGTGTAATACTGGTAACGGTCGCGGAGGTGCTCGGGCATATCTATATATTCTATATTATAGGGCTTGCCCAGAGCGTCGAACGCGGCTCTGGCAAGACTGTTCCAGGTCTCGGCTTTTCCGGAACCGATGTTGTACAATCCTGTTCCGCGGGGATGGCGGAAGAGGAAGAGGATCATATCGACGGCGTCTTTGACATAGAGGAAGTCTCTCAGAGACTCTCCGTCGGCGTACTCTTTTTTATATGATTTGAAGAGACGCATCTTTCCTTCGGCGGAGATCTGCTCAAAACAGCGCAGGACAACGCTGCGCATCTCGGCTTTGTGACGCTCGTTGGGACCGTAGATGTTGCTGAATTTGCATCCGGTGATGAAATTGAAATAGCCGCGCTGTCTCGCGTAGAGATCGAACATCTGCTTGCTGTAACCGTACATATTCATCGGACGCAGTTTTTCGATGGAGCTCTCATCGTCCTTGTACCCCAGACTTCCGTCTCCGTAGGTGGCGCAGCTCGAGGCATAGACCATGCGTATCTTGCGCGCGATGCAGAACTCGGCGAGCTTGACGGTGAGCTGATAGTTGTTTTTGGCAAGATAAGTGGCGTCTCTTTCGGTGGTTGCGGAACAGGCTCCGAGATGGAAGACTCCTTCGATTTTCACATTGTCGAAGTCTCCGTTATCGAGGCGGGAGAAGAAGTCGTCGCGCTCGAGATAATCGCTGTAACGCAGGGGAACGAGGTTTTTCCACTTGTCGCTGGTGTTGCCGAGATGATCGACGACCAGGATATCGGTGATGCCTTCGCAGTTGAGTTTCCAAACGGTTGCGCTGCCGATGAGACCGGCTCCTCCTGTTACGATATACATGGGGTGTGACTCCTGTTATTTTCAGTTGATTCCGACGGTCGAAGCCGACCTTGAAGTGGCGATCCTGAGCAGCTCGTTGCCGACGTTGCCCAGCGGAGCCTCGAGAGCAAGAAGTCTCGCAGTCATCGAGAAGGAGAAGTCAAGTTCTCCGTCATCGCGCTCAAGTCCGACAAGTGCCATGAGTTCGACGCAATGGAAACGTCTCATTATCGAGAACGAAACATAACTTATCTCACCATCGTAGAAGTCATAGGTGCATGACACCGCTCCGAAGGTGCGGCGGTCGGGAGTAAGCGGCATGGAAAGACTCAGAGTCAGCACCTCGTTGTGGGTGTCGTAGTAGCGGTCGAAGTAACTTCCGGATTCGATCTGCGAGAGGGTGGAACCCATGGAGTAGGCTGTTCTTGTCGAGTACGGACGGTTATAGACATAAGAGAGTCTGATCGTCACGTCGTCGATGGGCTTGTAGGTGACGCTGATGTTCCAGCGGTTGAGCCACTTGAGATTGAGTCCGGTCTTGCCGACGTTGCGGCCGTTGCGGATGGTGTCGGGAACCTCTCCGTTATGGTCATCGAAGGAGATGAGGAAACTTGAACTGATGGTGAGGTTGCGCAGAGGATTGATCGAAACGATGGTTCCGAAGTCTCCGACATGGCCGAACTCCTCGACTTCACCGAATCCGGAAGCGGTTCTGAAGTGAAGATCCCAGAAGTTTTCCATCGAGAAGATGGTTCTTATGCCGGTCTCAGTACGGGTCTGCAGGCGGTTTTCGAGTCCGAAGCGGAAGAAGTTCTGGTGGTCGATGCGGTCGATATCGTCGAAGTAGTAGATATGATCTCTTCTGACTCCGGATACTCCGATAAAGGTATAGTTGATATAAGGACGCATGATGTGGCGCAGACCGTCGATCTGCATCCAGTTGATTTTGACATCGTTCCAGGTGTTGTGGATCTTGGTGGAGAGTTCAAAACCGATCTCACCGGCAAATCTCACTTTGGAGCCTCCGTCATCATCGTAGTTTCTGAGCTCATAGCCGTTGCGGGCAAGCGGATTTGCCGCCTCGATCAACGCCAGAAGATCATCGGTGGTGACCTTCTCTTTGCTGGTCCTTCCGTAAGCGGTGAGCTTGAAGCCTATGCGGGGAACGAAGTTTATCCAGTCAAGATTGACGGGGAAATAGAGGAAGTGGGTGGTGTCGAAGCGGAAAGACTGATAATCTTTGAGCTTGGTGGATTTGTAGGGATAGGGGCTGTTTTCTCCGGTGAGTTTTTCAAAGTTGTCTGCCACGCGGTTGAAGTCGATCCAGCGGGTGCGGTAGTGACCGGCGGACATGTCTCCCTGATAGTAAACTCCGGTGCCGAAGAGCTCCTGGCGCGGAATATCTATGCGGGCTGCCGGAAGCTGCTCGACGGTGGTATAGAACTTGTTCACCCGCGGACGGAAGATCACTGACGCGCTGAAATTGTCGAACTGATGCTCGAGAGCGGCAAAAGTCGAGGGCTGGGTATCAGCTCCGTAAATATCCTCGAAGAAGTCTTTGGTAAAGTAGAAATCGCTGACCCAGAAGAGCTGAGCGCGGAAATCCAGACGCGGTGTGATATGAGTTGTATTGGTCAATCTGAACATATATCTGTCCACGGGAACGCGCAGACGGTAGTCATCATAATCATCTGAGGCAAACGGATCGCGGTCATGGATACTGTAAGCAAAGAGTTCGGTGCGGCTCTCTTCGGTGCGGAACCAGCCGCGGACACCGTAGCCTACTCCGCGCTCAGTCATGAAATCGGCGAACAGATCGACTCCGATCTGGGGGTGATCGGCAAATGAGAAACGGCGGTGAGCTGACAGATAATATCCCCAGTCGGAGTTTTTACCCCAGGTGAGGGTGAAGAGTCCGGGAGACTCATCTTTGGGCTTGTAGAAGACAGGAAGCCACAGCACGGGAACTCCGTACACTCTTGCGAAGCTGTTGGTCATCCATACGGAGTAGTCTCCGAGATTTGAGTGGGAATCATTGAGGTCGTAAAATCCGTCATGGGTGGGCTTGAAAACCATTTTGCTTGAGCTGAAACTGTAATGGTCGTTGCCATGTTCGATGTAGCTGCAGCCGCTTATGCGGGCATCGTGAGCGGTGATTATTCCTTCGGAGGTGCGCTCAGCGAAAGCGGCATGGCAGCCGAAAGACTTGAAACGGATGGTAAGATTGACAAAACGGTAGTAACCGGTTTTGATGTTTCCTGCCATGGAGTCGCAGACGATAGTATCGGTGAGGGCGCGGCCGGAGACATTGATTTTTTTCTCTCCCCAGATGTTTCCGGTGATACCGTCGATCTGGATGATGGCGTCGGGATTCTTTTCGAGCGAGGCGAGTTTTGAGGGGGTAACTGTACCTTTGACGGGTTTCCAGTTGCAGACGGTGATGTTTCCGAAAGCCTCGATGTCCTGACTGTCGAGGTTGACGATGGCTTCGTCGGCGTGGATCTGGAGATCCTTTGCCGGAATGGTGATATTGCCTTTGAGATAGAGATTTCTGCCGGTGATGCTCCAGTTGTCGGCTTTGATGCGCCGGATATCCTCAATGCTGCGGGGCATACCGTCGGCGATAGCGAACACCTGAGCAGGAGCAAGCAAAAGAAACGCGAAACAAACTATCCATAACAATTTGGATATCAATTTATTATAAAACATCTTCAAGCCTGCCTGATTATTTTTCCAGAGCGCGCCACTCATCGACGCGTCCTTTGATGAATTCTATGATTTGACGGTGCTGTTCGTGACCGTTGCCTTCGATTTCCAGGGCCGGAGCGAACTCAAACCAGACATGATGCTGGGGGCAGATGGGGCCCATGTCGCGGACGACTTTGCCGACCTTGGTGAAGTCAGTTTTGAGTGCGAAGGGAAGGACAGGAACTCCGGCGGACTTGGCAAGTTTGATACCTATGGTATTAAAATGCTCTGGATCAATGACATCGCTGCGGGTTGACTGCGGAAAAATGATGATCGAGCGGCCGCCCTGCAAAATGCGTTTACCTTCGGTAAGAACGGTTTTGAGGTCTTCTCTCGGGTTCGACCTGCCGACGGCGATGGCGTCGAGGGAGCCGATAAGGTGTTTGAAATACGGAATATCATAAAGGCTCTTCTTGACAACAAAAGAGAAATCGACATACTCTCTGGATATGGAGTGTATCATAGCAGTTTCGAGCAGACTCATGTGATTGGCGACGAGGACGCAGGGTTTTCCGTTCATGGCGCGGAGATGTTCGAGACCTCTGAGATGGATTTTACCGCCGCAGTCTTCGACGAGTTTAAAATTCCGGTTGGACTGTTCGATTTGGGCGTTTTTATCAAGTTTTCCTTTTTTTCCGAGTTTTCCGCAGGTGCAGAAGACGGAGAAATTTATCCAATAAAAATACCAGCGTTTGAAGAGTTTGAACCAGATGGAGACAGGGTGGTTTTCTGGAGTATCGTAAGTGTTTACGTCCTTAAACAAGTAAGTGTTGAGCATAGGTTCCCCGAGTAAGCTTGAAGTTAGCACAAATATTACAATAGATAATATAGCTCTGCATACTAAGGATTTCCAGTAAAATATGATAAAAAACGCAAAAAAGCTCCCACCCAAGTACCCAAAGTTCTTTGAAAAGGGAGTTTGAGGAAGTACTCAAAGTTCTTTGGAAAGGGGGCTTGGGGGGAGAACCTTTGTTTCAACAAAGGTTTCCCACCAATAACGAGCTTTGCAAAAGCGAGGCATAAAAAAGCGAGCGCGAAGCGCAAGCATAAAAGAAAAATAAAATAAAATAGAAAAAGCCCACCACCTCAGTTTGAAGTGTTTTGGGAGTTTAAGAGGCTGCTCGCCTCTTAAAAATCTCCCGGCAGGGGGCCCGTACGACGGGCTGCGGGATACTTAGCCAGCCTCGTTGGGCTGGCTTCCTCCCCTTGTCACGGCGTAGTACACCGCAGACTGCCCTGCACCTGCCCTGAACCGATTTTTATATTGGCTCTGTGCTACTTATGCGATGGGTATAGATGAACAGGTATATTTTTTGCGCTCATCGCGCAAACTCACGCATTTGTTTGCGGCGGAGCTTGGCGGGGTTGTTTTGGGTTTGCAGATGGTTTGCGGCGGAGCTTGGCGGGGTTTGTTTTGGGTTCGCAGATGGTTTGCTCCGATATTTTGCGGAGTTTGTTTTGCGGTTTGCAGAGTGTTTGCACAAACTTCTCTCGGGAAAAATATTGCATAACACTTGTATTTTGCGGTATATTGGATTATTTTAGAGAGTGATTATCCAAACATACATAACAGGAGACCAATTATGAAAACAACCCGCTTTTTCACCCTCGTAGAATTGTTGATCGCTACTGCCATCATCGCCGTCCTCGCCGGTATCGGTTTCGCCGGTTACTCTTTTGCTGTGAATTCCGGAAGAGAGAGCTCCACCAAGAGTCTCATCCATCAGATGACCACCGTTTTCGACACCTGCCAGAACAAAGCGGGATTTTATCCTGTTTCAAACGGTTTCCAGAACATCGTTTTTACTTTTGACTCCAACGGCATCCCCTCCAAAGTCGCCATCGGCGGAGTCGAATACTCCAAAACAGATGTCGGCGGCAAAAAACAGCTCTTCGATACCGTCACCAAAATGCTTGATATGGAAAACATCAAGTCCATGTGCGGAACCGACGGAATTCTCCGCGACAGCTGGGGCAATGAGATCAAGTATTGCTGCCCGGGCAAGATCAATAAGACCAAGTACGATATCATCTCTTCCGGAGCAGACGGAGCGTTCAGCAAAGATTTGAGCTCCTCTGTCACCAAAGATGATTTCGCCGAATGTGACGACATCCACAACTTCTGACGGAGCGGTTTTTGAGCTTATTTTATTGAAGTGACGAATATTTGACGAGAGATTTGACGGATAATGAAGATCAGACATAAATTCGCTGCGACGGTGATAGCCGGCTGCCTTGCCGGAATAAGTCTCGGCTTCTGGGGAGCCCTGCTGCTCCACAATGAAATACACCACCTCGGATATGAAAAAATCGTCTCCAAAGGCGTGCTTGCCGGAGTGTTTGTATTTGTAGTCATCCTCATCGTTTTCGCCTTCGCTTTCCGCCGCTCCTTTTTCAAGGCCATCAGCGACATCAGCAGCTTCACCGATCAGCTCGGCTCAGGAGGAGTTCCCGACCCGATGAACCTTCCGTCCGACGGAGACATCTCACGGCTCTACTCTCTGCTCAACTATCTGCGCGACCGCCAGCAGAGTCTCTCCGCCAAGCTCGCGGCGGGTATCGAAAGAGAGTCATCCTTGCGCCGCGAAATAGAGTTTTATGACGCCCTGCTTATCGGTGCTCTCAAAAAACTCCTCGACGAGATCGGTCAAAACATCAGCGTCATCAAGGGCCTCGCCCTCTGCAATCTCGACCACGAAAACCTCTCAGCCGAAGAGCGTACCGACTTTACCACCCGCGCCCTGCGGAGAGTCGGTATCCTCAACCGCGAAATCGAACTCGGAGCCGATCTGCTCCGGCTCGACCGCGAGCGCGTCATGAACCGCTCGACCCTTGAATTCTCGACCAGCGGTCTCTATCAGGAAATAACTGAGCGCACCACCCTCGGATTTGCCTCACGCAAAATCACCCTCTCCGGAAACTACAACGCAAGTGTTCCCGGATGTCTGCGCGGCGACCGCGAACTCCTGGGAGAGATCCTCTTTCTCATGCTCCGCACCGTTGGACGCGTCACCAAGACCGGAGGAACTGTCCTCTTCAACGTCTCCGGCGGAGGCAAACGCGTGATTTTTGAAGTCGCCGTCGAACGCACCTCCCCCACATTTGAAGAGCTGGCGGAAAAATATCTTGAATTCAACTCCGGAAGCGGCGGCATTGTTCTGGAAGAAAATACTCCGCTCAACGTGCTCGGACTTGAGATCATCAAACAGATCGCCGAATACACCGGTTCCCCCTTCACCGTGAGCTCAGATGAGGTCTGTTCGACCCGTCTCGTACTCACTCTCGACCGCGGATTTGAAAATGACGGAGTAAGAATGACCTCCAAACCGTACCACTCTCAGGAAACTCCGGCGTCTCAAAATCATGAGCGTCACGCGCTGAGAATACTGCTGGCTGACTCCGACGATGATGAGTGCACTGCTCTCAAAAAACTCATGAAGGATGAAAACATAGAGCTCTCGACCGCCTCAGATGAAAAACAGCTTCTCTCCACCCTCGAAGAGTTGCCGTTTGACGGAGTGCTGCTGGCTCCGCCGTTTTCCAACACCAACGCTCCGGAACTCATACGCACATTGAGAAAACGCTCGGGCTGGAGCCGTCTGCCCGTCGTGGTGATATCTCCGCAGGTGTCCGAGGAGACTCTCGCTGAGTTCAATGATATGAACCGGGTGAAGTTTCTCTCCATGCCTATAAATTACGAGCAGCTGGCAAGATTGCTCCACAGCTGCCTGTGATATTCCGCAGACCGGAGTTCAGCAAATATGTCGGCAAGATCAAGATCCATCATCATCTTTCTGACTTTGTGGTGCGCGGTCATCATAGGAAGAATGGCATACCTCGCTTCGGGATTTGCCAAAAAATTCCGGATAGAGAGCGAAACTGTCTCTGGAAAAACATTCAAACTTCCTGCTTTGCGCGGAGCAATACTCGACTGCAACGGCAAAAAACTTGTCTGGAGTGAAAAATTTTTCCGCCTCACCATCTCTGGTACGCTCAATGAACATGAGAATATCGAACTGAAAAAAGTCTTATCCTCAAGGAATATTCCGGAAAATATTCCGCTCGACTATGAGATAGACGATCTCAATTCCCAAGAGCTCATAGCACTTGAGAAATCCGTGCGTTCGACTCCTGCGCTGCACATCTCATCTGTGACCCGAAGATGCCGCATCGACCTGCCGCGCGTTGCTCAGCTCGCCGGAGAAATCTCTACTGAGACCGGTTGCGGAGTATCCGGATGGGAAAAAGAGTACGACTCCATACTCCGCGGCAGCGACGGAACATTCCGCATTACCCGCGACCGCAACGGAAGAATGATAAAAGGCAGCGGAGAAATCAAAAAAATGCCCGTTCCCGGCAGGGATATAAAACTGGGTGTATCTCTCGAGGAGCTGCAGAAATGAAGAACAGCATCCTCAAATACCAGTTTATCATAACGCTGATGATCCTGCTGCTGGGTTTTTCCGGAATAATCACCATCGCAATCGGCTGCAGTCAGGCGGCAAAACCGCTCGATCTTGTCTGGAAACAGCTTTTGCGTCTGCTGATTTCTTCCGCGCTGATCTGGGGAATAGCCAATATCCGTTTTGAACGGTTGAAGAGGGTGTTTCCGTGGTGCGCGGCGGCGTCGCTGGTTCTGCTTTACACTCTTTTGAAGTTCGGTTCAAAGATAAACGGTATGCGCGGCTGGTTCCGTTATGAGGCGATAAGCCTGCAGCCGAGCGAACCTGGAAAGGCATTTTTTCTGGCTGGATTTGTGCTGATGATGACAAATAACAGAGTCCGCAAACTTCCGGAAATATTGAAAATAGCGGTATGCGGAGCCTATACCGCGCTGTGGATGGCGGCGGTGCTGCTTCAGCCTGATATGGGAACTTCCGCAGTATATGCCGCAACTTTCCTCGTCCTGCTGTACTTCGGAAACGTGAAACTGCGCTCCCTCGCCACTGTCGCCTCAGCCTTTGCCGCCTGCGCAATACTCTTCATCCTGAAACACCCGTACGCCATGCGCCGGATAGACGGATTTCTCAATCCTGAACTCGACCCTCTGGGAAGAGGATGGCATCTGCGTCAACTTCTGAGAGCAATCTCGCGCGGCTCATGGTTCGGAGTAAAATCAGTCAACGCGACATGGAGCAAAAGTTACCTTCCGTTCGCCTACAACGACTCAGCGTTTGCCACCATTTCTGAGACAGTTGGAATGATTGGAGCATCAATTATTCCGCTGGCATTTCTCGCTGTCGGAATCATTCTGATACGCCTTGCGGAAGATATAAAGCACGATGAAGCGGCGCAGCTCTACGTCAAAGGAGCGGCATTTATGATAGTATTCCAGAGTTTTCTGCACATCTCGGTCAATATCGGACTGTTTCCGGTGACCGGAATAACCATGGTATTCATCAGCTATGGAGGAAGCTCCATGCTCTCTGGAGCTCTTCTGACCGGAATCGCTTTTTCAGCCCTCAACTCAACCCAAACAACAGACAACGACCAAACACGCTAAGTACCGCTGGTCGGCTGTTCAGAGTGTTGCCAAGCACGTTCTGTTTTTTTACCGTTGGTTGGCTGTTCTGAGCCCGCCAAGCCGGTTCTGTACCGGCGCGAGAAAGACCACCCGCCTTTACTAGGAATACTAAGAATACTAGGAATACTAGGAATACTATATTTTTTCGGGGTGGTGAAGTATGTCGCACGCAGTTGTTTACGCCGGAGCATGGGGTGGTGAAGTATGTCGCACGCAGTTGCTTACACCTGAACCGGTACGGAAAAGAATACCGCAAACACCATGCTTTCTTGTAAACGCTTGTTGTAGAAAATAGTATTCCTAGTATTCCTAGTATTCCTAGAACACACCGCGTTTATTCAACAGCACAAACACTCCGCGTGCCGCATCGAAAGGTTTGTCCCGACCCGCGTGCCAAGGTGGGGCGTCTGCTGACCGTCCGCGTGCAGCATACCCGGGGCGACCCCAAACAAACGCGTGCAACATACCCGGGCAACAAGCCGCGCCGCAAACAAAAGAGTGCAGCATACCCGGGGGCGACCAACGGGAGCCTCCAAAGAACCCCGCTTTTTTTGAAAGTGGGAGAGGGGTTCGGGGAGAGGGCGAAAACTTTTTTTCTCGCGAAAAAAAGTTTTCGCCCTTTCCCCGACTCCAAAAACACCCTCACCTACTTGCGACGCAAGGCGTTGTAGGAGGGGCGGAAGGTGGATATGGATTGGCGGATGAGGTTTTCTCCGCGGGAGGCTGTTTGAGGGGTTACTATATGTGAGTTGGAAGAGATTCCTTTGAGTATGGAGCTGTTGATTTTGGGTGAATAATGGGAGAAATCCTTGTAGTTATCGAGGTCGCAGATAATGGATAAATCGGTTTGGAAATCGTGCAGTCTTGCGTTCTTATACAAGGCGGCTTCTTCTACAATAAACCTTCTGAGGGCGAGATAATCTTCGAGCTGACCTGACTCATCGAGGACGCACCAGAAGTAAATACTGTAAGGAGGCAGGAAGATATCGAACTGTGTGTCGGGGTGATTTTTGACGTGTTTGAAGAGCAGATTTCTGAAATTATCCCTGACTTTGGAGCTGAGCGGAATCATCTGACCAGTGCGGTTGCGGATATCGCGTTCAATGTATTTTCTTCCGTACTTGTGACGTCCGGGCTTGTTGCTGAACATCAAATTAAAATCCATTTCGTGCTGAGCGACTTTGTCGAAGGGATAAGAGATGTTGTTCCAGAGGGCTTCGGCGACGGCGTCGAAACTGTCCTTTGACCAGAGGTATTGAGGAGTGAACAACTTGTTTCCATACAAATAGTCATACTGGGCGTGGAGTTTTTTTCCGTTGCGGTCGAAGGCGTAGTAATCGACTCCGGCGATGCAGCGTTTGAGATTGTCTCCGCGGCTGGCAAATGCTATATCAAAATACACCGAGAGGGTATCGGCGGTGAGACCGGCGGTGGTGGCTTTGACGGAGCGGGTTCCGAGGAGCTTGTCCATCTCAGAGATATCAAAATTCTGAACCATGCTGGAGCCGAAGAGGACGGTATCATACTCAAAGTGGCGCAGGACTCCGGGAATCATGGCAGTCGAGCGGGTGTAAACCTGACGGAGACCGATCGAGCGGTGATAATAAATATATGGATCAACAAAGAGCAAAATGGCGGCGGCGAGGGCGAGAACGGAGACGAAAATCAGAAAGAACAGCTGAATGTACTTTTCCGGAGTGAGGGGAAAAGAGAGAGCTGATTTGACCTTGACCCAGACAGGATTTATCCAAAGAGGAGTTTTCATAGTGCAGAACAGTATTAAAAGTTAAAGTAAATAAACGGAGATATCTTGTTGAAAGTATATATACAACAAATGATAAGCACGACAGGAACAGCCAGAGTCCAGACTGCGGGCTTGAAGTTTTCGCGGAAAGAGCTTGCCGGTTTGAAGAAAAAGACAATAATAAATCCGGCGGCAAACAGCAGAAAAGTGTCGAATTCAAACTTGCGCGAGAACTCACTGATGCGGACGGGATCAAAGTTGATAAATCCGAGATAGGCGCGTTTGACCTGCTCCCAGGTGGAAGACTTGAAGAAGGCGAGGATCATAAACAGGAAGGTGAAAGTGACAACGACTCCGAGGGGGCGGGGCATTTTGAGTTTGAGTTCTTTGCTCCAGATGCGGTGAACGACGACGGCGAGACCGTGAATGACTCCCCAGAGAACCATCATCCAGTAGGCGCCGTGCCAGACGCCGCTGACGAAGAAGACCATCATCAAATTGAAATAGGTGCGGAACTTGCCTTTTTTGCTTCCTCCGAGGGGAAAATAGATGAACTGCGAGAGAAATCTTCCGAGGGTGATGTGCCAGGTGTCCCAGAACTCCTTGATGTTCGCCGCGCGGTAGGGGGATACGAAGTTCACCGGAAGATTGATGTTGAACATAAGTCCGATACCGACAGCCATATCACAATAGCCGGAAAAGTCAAAATAAACCTGGAAATGTGTGGCGAGCAATCCGACAAAACTGTCCCAAAAACAGGGGTTTTCGAGGACAAAGAGGGAGTCTCCGAACGGAGCAAACGCGTCAGCAAGGAGCATCTTTTTGGCGAGACCGAGCGAGAAGATGAAAATTCCGCAGCTGAGGTTGGAAAAGTTTACGCGGAGATTTTTTTCGTCGGCGAACTGCGGCATCATCTCATTGGCAAGAACGATGGGCCCGGCAACAAGCTGAGGAAAGAAGGTAACAAACAAACCGTAGGTCAACGGAGAGTACCGCTCCTTGAGGACATCGTGATAAACATCGCTCAAATATGATATCTGCTGGAAGGTGAAGAAACTTATTCCGAGAGGGAGAAGTATGTGTTTGAGTGCCCAGGAAGTTCCGAAGACGGTGTTGATTGTGTCAATGAAGAAATCATAATACTTGAAATACCCGAGAATGAGGATATTGAGAACGATTCCGAGTATGAGCAGGAATTTTTTGCGGTATGAATAAATCAGACTGCCGATGGAGTAATTCAATACAAGAGAAAATGCCAGAAGAAGCAAATAATATATATTAAAGTACCCGTAAAAATACAAAGAAGCCCCAAAGAGCCAAACCCTTCCTGCGGTGCGGCTTATTTTGTTGAGCAGAAAATACCCGGCTACCGTGATCGGCAGAAACAAAAGCACAAAGATGTACGAACAAAACAGCATATCTATCCCCTTGCATTACCGTTTTGCTAAAATAATATATAATTGTTAAACCTGTCTTAATAATATAACACAAAAAATTGCAAATGCAATATAATAAGTGTATATTAATTTAGCTTTGTTCCCGATATGGGGAGATGATGCGGGGAAAGCGGGAAAACTTCTTTTCGCGAGAAAAGAAGCCGAACGTCGGCTTCGTTATTCTTTTCCCCTTGTCCCGCCATAGCCTTGGCGACGGCGGATCTCACCCTTTCAAGAAAAGCGAAAAAACTTTTTTATTTGCTTTTACCTACCTTTGTCAGATGGTTTGCTTAAAGTCAAGCCGATTTTGAAATATTTT
>SUVY01000004.1 GCA_015061775.1 Lentisphaerota bacterium
TGGATATCTCGGTGGTATCTTTTTCGAGGCTCTTGGAGATTGCCTCGGCTAAAGCGTCGGTCATGGTGCTTGCGCCGTCAAGGCTGGTGTCGCCCTCTATCTTTTCAGGAACGACCACAAGGTCCATGGTGTGGTCTTTGACTTGACCTCCGCTGGTGGCGGTGATGATGACTTCGGTCGTACCGTATCCGGTGGCGGTGTCGGTGATTTTTCCGGTGGTTCCGGAAAACTTTCCGGTATTGGGGTCTATTTTCAGCCAGTCAGGAGCCTGAGTGAGCGTATAATTATTGTAGCTCAGTTTGGAAAACGCTGTGTCAGGAAGCTGTGCACGCGTCTCCTGTTTCTCTCGGTCGGCACGTTTGCTGTATTCACTGTTGACCACAACCGAGAGTATATCAGTTTTCTCATCAAGTTTGAGCAGGAAACTGATATTTCCGACTTCAAGAGCCTTTTTCATATCAAGCGTAAGTCTGCCCTGATTGGTTCCGTCTTCGCTCTTTATGGTGATATAGCCGTCAAAATCCGAAGCGTTGGCCGCGAGCTGGTAGGTTCCTGCCGCCTGCTTTTCGTCGTAGGTGACAGAATAGGAGCCTCCGCCGGATATGCGCTCCCAATCGCTTATTAAGATACCGTCATCTTCTCCACGCTCGACGATGTAGAAATCAAGGTTGCCGTTGTTTTTCATTGTACCGGCATAACTTCCGCTGTCGGCAAACGTGACATTGCCTCCGAAAGAGACGTCTCCGGCGAGAACTATGTTGCCGAGATTGTAAACAGTATCATCAACAGTGAGGAAGTCCGCTCCGGAAAGAACAAGCTCGTTTGCGTTGTAAATCGCTCCGCCTGAGGACGCAACATTACCTGAAAAAACCGCTCCCGAACCGATAGTCATCGTACCAAAGTTACAAATCGCTCCACCCATAGCAAGCGGTCCGAATGCACCGTTGGCAATGAAGGAGGCGTTACTGCCGATATCAAAAGTACCGTTGCCATAGAGATAAAGAGCTCCACCGCGGCAAAAACTGTCGGCAACGATGGTATTTCTGGAAAAAACGGCATTGTTGCCTATCACGGTATTTCCGCCCATTTGTTTTATACATCCACCACCAGCCTGATTGTAGTAACTTTCAGAGCCCAATCCGACGTTACCTTCAAAAAGGACATTATCTCCAAAACTAAATTGTCCTTTCATGAAACTCATAAGGCAAGCTGCACCATTAGGATCAAAAACAGTATTGGAAGAAAATACAGCGTTACTGCCGAAACTTAACTCGACATCCGACCATCCACTCTGGATTATCATCTTGCCGGTGTTTTCGGAAAAAGTAAAATTATTTCCAAATTCGATAATCGATCCGCTGTCAAGTGCAAGCAATCCGCGTGATGAGAGATTTGTATTTTTGATTATGCTGACATTATCACCGGTTTGCAGCTTCGCATTTTCTGAGACCATACCATAGCCGCCATTGGTTATAAGATTGCCTTGGTTACCTGATATTACTGCTCCTGAACCGATACTCATATAACCGAGATTTTGGATGCCGGGATCATAAGACGTATAGCCATAAGCTGTTTTACTGCCCAAAAAATTGTCGGTGATCGTTGCAGACTCTCCAATGGTCACGCTGTTAAGGTTTTTGATAAGACCGCCGCCGCTGTTTCCGGACAATACAACTCCGGACTCGATGTTCACAACTCCGCCAGAGTCATTGCCCAGGAGGGTAACGCACGACATAAGCACATTCCCCGTGACTTTTGCCGAACCGCCGATGTTCAGCACCCCGGTATTGTGTATCACACCGTACCAATCGTTATTATTGTAGGGCTCAGTTGAAACGGTCTGACCGCACAACTGCATATTGTTTCCGACAGTCAACTCACCGCTGTTGTTGATAACTGTGTCACATCTGAAAAAATTATATGAAGACTCATGGATTTTAAATACCAAATCTGAGCCGATAACTGTTTTGGAACCATTCAAGATGGTGTTTCCATGAAATTCAAAATTGCCGATATCAGCGTTTACTCCGATGACGACTGCGCCGTCTGCATCTATTGCTACTCTATCTGCGGAGCCATATACACTCAAAACTCCTCCGGATAATACATACGCGTTATCGACCTCTACGCCTTGATTTATAACAAAACGGTTATCCATCAGGGTCACCGTGCCTATTTTTGCTCCGGATCGAATATCTGTTTGATCGTAACCGTCATAGATAGAAAGATTATTTACAACTCCACCGGAATAAACACGAAATGCCTTGTCATATCCATTGAGATTCATCAATGTTGCGCTGCTCACCAAAGCTCCGCTGTAAACGTCTACCGCACCGTGAGAAAATACGTCTATATTGCTTACAACTCCGCCGCTGTAAACCTTCATTCCCCATTCGTTATAAGTGTCAGCTGTTTTCAAATAAACATTATCGACGACAGCTCCATCGCTGACATTCAACCTGCAAAATCCGGATAGATTGATATCTTTTATTCTTCCGCCTGAGGCATAAATATTACCGTCTGACACATAACATTTTTCAAGTGTTCCGCCGCTTGAAATAAAAACGTGACCGCTTGACACATAAGTATCTCCGGCGGTCGCTCCGTCATAGATATACATAAAGCCGGAAACCAGGTGAGTGTTATTCGCTCTGGCTCCTTCTGAGCAAAGCATTCTGCCAGCCGGTCTGACGGTATTTCCTGTAGCAACACCTCCACTTAAAATCATAACTCCGTCGATGGTGTTGGCATCAGCAGTACCTGCGTAAACAATGGCAGACTCCTTTTGGGACAATGTGGAACTCCGCAATGTGGACTGTTTGGAAACAAACATATTATCCTTGCCCAAATAGACATTGGCATCGCGGTCGAGATATCTGACCGCTGCTCCGGCTTGAGATTCGACAGTACCAGCCTGCCACGGGTTGTATGTTATGGTAACGGCAGCTCCGTCACATACCTCAAGTAAACTGCCGGAGGTATAAAGCAGCACATCTTCCGCGTATCCGCCGCTTGAAACGATCACGGCTCCGGAAGAACCTACTGTGATATTTTTGGCATAGCCGTTGTCATACACAGTCACCAAACCGCCGCTGCCGACGACGGTATTGCTCGCAACTCCGCCGGCTTGTACGTAGATTTCTCCGTTGTCTGTATCCCCGGTAACTGTGGTATCGCTTGCAAAACCATACAGTGATACAGTTCCTGAACCGGTAACAGAACAATTATCTAAAACGCCGCCGGTATATACGATGGCACGCTGGGTGTCTATTTCATAATCAGAAACACGGTCTTCTTTGACCCAAATATATCCATACATATATGAGCCGATATACACGTTGGCTTCACGCGGCAACCAGGTCACCTGAGCTCCATCATAGACGTCGACATGACATGCAGTGAAAGGATTGAAGGAAATATTTGCGCTTCCGCCGCTGTAAACACGGACTTGTCCCCAACAAGGAGTAATCAATTCGACGACTCCGCCTCTGGACACTCTGGCAAAACCACCATTCACATTAAGAGCATTGACACGGGCTCCGCTGCTTACGTACAGCTCACCAAACAAGTCGATATTCCAGCCCAAACCTCCATCGGTTATACGCACGCTGGTATTGTTGTCGATTTTTCCCTCGTAAACATAGCCTGATTCGACGAGTATCTTGCTTGCGGCATAGGAAGCGATACCGTCGCCTCCATGATCGAGGATGCCCAACAGATGGTCGGTTTCGTGGGAGATCGTATTTACGATATCGTCATTGGAATCAAATTCATCCAGCAAGACAAACGCCTTGTCTTTTTTATTCCGGTTGCCTATGTCTATCGTTTCGGCAAGTCCGGAAAAGCTGCCGTATGGGTCGAAAGCAGATGTTTTGCCGATACAAATCGTGGAATAATCCACATCGAGAGGGCGTTTATCAACAAAAGTGACATTCAAACCGGAATATTTCGCATTGAGTTCAGCAATTATATCAGCAATACGCTCTGCGGAGAGTTTCGGGTTTTCAACTTCGACATTATCGACCGTCAAAAGCTCTCCGTTATAACTTGTCAGCTCTCCGTCAAAATCAAGGTACACATATTGTACTGCAATTTGTGAAACATATTGCAATCCGCCGTTTGTTGTAATTTGATGTTCCATCGTGCGCTCCCGTACTGAAAAATATATTATTCTATAAAGTATCACACGACATCATAAATTACAAGCGGATATTGCTTTTTGCATTGCCGTTTCAGGGGATAAAAAAAGGGACTCCGGATGTGTGGAGTCCCTTTGTTTGAGCAAGTATCTCTTACTGCTGATCCATGTCCTTGAGGGCGGCTTTGCGGCTCAGACGGATCTTTCCGGCATTGTCGATGTCGATGACTTTGACCGTGACGAAGTCTCCTTCGTTGCAGATGTCGGTGACTTTCGCCACACGGTAATCTGCCATCTCGGAGATGTGCAGAAGTCCATCCATTCCCGGAAGGATCTCGACAAATGCTCCGAAGTCACGGACGGTGACAACTTTTCCACGGTAGATCTTGCCGACTTCCGCCTCAGCGGTCGAGGCGATCACGCGCTCTTTCGCAGCATTGAGCTGCTCAAGGTTGGACGCCATGATCTTGACGGTTCCGTCCTCAGCAACGTCGATTGAAGCAAAGGTCTCTTCGGTGATCGAACGGATGTTTTTGCCTCCGGGGCCGATGAGAGCTCCGATCTTATCCGGATTGATTTTGACAACTTCAAGACGCGGAGCACGCGGGCTGATGTCAGCGCGGGGTGCTGCGATGCAGCCTTCCATGACATCGAGAATCTTCAGACGGGCAACGCGGTTGCGCTCCATCGCCTCGCAGAGCAGGTCGATCGGAATTCCTGGGAGCTTGAGGTCAAGCTGGAATCCGGTGATTCCGTCACGGGTTCCGCAAACCTTGAAGTCCATGTCTCCGAAGTGATCCTCTGCTCCGAGGATGTCGGTGAGCAGAAGACGCTCGCCGTTGTTTCCGGTAACAAGTCCGCAGGAAATTCCGGCGACAGGAGCGGTAATCGGGACTCCGGCATCCATAAGTGCAAGAGTCGCTCCGCAGACACTCGCCATAGAGGTCGAACCGTTGGAACTCATGATCTCGGAAACGCAGCGCACAACGTAGGGGAAATCTGCCGGAACAACCTTGGAAACTGAACGCTCAGCAAGGTTTCCGTGTCCGATCTCGCGGCGTCCGGGACCTGCGATCTTGCCGACTTCGCCCACGCTGTAGTTGGGGAAGTTGTAGTGCAGGTAAAAACGTTTGGTGCTCAGTCCGGTCTCGCTGGTGAGATCATCGGTCTCCTGAGCATCTTTATCGTTACCGAGGGTGGCGATGACCAGAGCCTGGGTCTCTCCGCGGGAGAAGAGTGCGCTTCCGTGAACCACGGGCAGAACTGCAACCTCCGCTGAGAGCGGGCGGATGTCGGTGATGGTACGTCCATCAGGACGGAAATGTTTCTCAAGAATCAGTTTGCGGGTGATGTCGCGCACATAATCATCAAAACCTTTGGCGGTCTCAAGCGCGAAATCAGCATCACTCATATCGGCAAACTCTTCTCTCAGAGCGGCACGGGCATCGGCAAGGATGGTATCCAGCGCGTTGATGCGGTTCTCTTTACCCGGAGTAACGCATGCCTCTTCGATATTGTGCTCGAAGCAGAACTTCTCAAGCGCACTCTGGAGTGCCTCGGGAACGAGGTAGTAATGGTACTCTTTTTTGACTCTTCCAGCCTTCTTGGCAAGCTCGATCTGCGCTTCGCACTGCTTTTTGATCGCCTCGTTCGCGGCGTACATCGCTTTGCGCATATCCTCTTCGCTGATGAAATCAGCCTCTCCCTCGATCATGATGACCTGATCCGGACGTCCGGAGTAGATAAGGTCGAGAGTGCTGTTCTTCATCTGGCTGCGGGTGGGGTTGATGACAAACTCATCACCGATCTTGCCGACGCGGACCGCTCCGACGGGACCGTCAAACGGCAGGTCTGAAAGCATCAGACTGGCAGAGGCTCCGACCATAGCCAGCACGTCAGCCTCATTCTGTCCATCGGCACTCAGAAGCAGGCACTGAACCTGGACTTCGTTGAAAAATCCTTTGGGAAACAGAGGACGGATCGGACGGTCGATCATACGGCAGGTCAGGATCTCCTTGGTAGAAGGACGGCCTTCACGTTTGATATATCCGCCGGGGAATTTACCCGCAGCACTGTATTTTTCACGATAATCGACCTGCAGCGGGAAAAAGTCACTTCCTTCGCGGGCAGCTCCGCTGCAAGCAGCAGTCAGCACCATGGTGTCGCCCTGACGGACAATGCAGCATCCGTTGGCAAGATTGCCCATCTTGCCGGTTGAGATTTCCATAGTCTTGCCTTCGGCAAACTGGAAAACGATCTTCTCTTCAGCCATAATAAAATTCCTTTTTGTTGGTTTTTATTTTACAGCTGATATTCCGTTCAGGATAACCGGTCAGATTTTGTTTATGAGCGGAATCCCGTTATCAATCCCCGGAACAATACAGCACTCATGTGCGCCCGGATGCTGATAACGACAATTCCACTCCGACAGTACGCTTCGCGGATATCAGCTGCATAACTACAATTACTTATAATATATCATACAATTCCGTCAAATTCAAGTATGCACAAAAAAACTGCAATAAAAGATACAGCTATTTTTCAAAACCATTCATAAAGCAACGCCATTGAGCCAATATTCTTCTGGTATCACTGCCGGAATAGAGTTCGGCATACTCTTCATTGCGTTCACATTTCCATATATCGTGAAGCAAAACCGGCTCTGCGGGAACTTTTTCCCCGGAAAGCTGACAGGCAAGCTGCGCTGTATTCAACGCCCACTCAGGAAACTTATCATACACATCCCCGAAAACTCCGGGATCTTCATTTTTCCACAATTCGTCATTATCACATGGAGCACTGTTCACTCCAAACCGTTCTGAAAAGAAATCAGCCATCTTTTCCATCGCTTCGCGGTTCCACGGATGCGGACCATACCAATTATCGGCAATAAAGTTTTCAGATGCACCCATCTCGCGGTAACATTCGGCAACCCGTCCTGTCATAGCCCGGAAAACATCAAGCGGAATAAGATTATCCAGCAGTCCCTGCATCAGCAGCAGCGGTCGCGGAGCAAAGAGAGAATACAATTCATCATGCTCGATCCGCCCTATCACCCCCTGAAAAATATTGCAGCTGCAATGACGCTTGCGTTTACGGCATATCCACTCAAAACTCGACGGATACCCCGTCGATGCTATTGCCTCAAGATAATCAGGAGCCAATGCCGCGAGATTCATGGTGAGTGTTCCGCCTCCGGAGTTTCCCGCGGCTCCGATACGAGAAAAACGGCTGTCGCGTTTCATAAAATCAAGAACTCCGAGCAGCTCTGAAGTCAAAAGCGCAATAAATGAAAATCCGCAGGCAAATGGAGTATTTTCCTCCCAGTGCCCCATCGATTCACGTTCGAGCTGCCCCATGTTGTCGTGAACAAGACAGGCTATACCGCGCCGCGCAAGCACTGCTCCGAAACGATTATAATTCAATTTGTCTTTTCCATGCCCGCAGGCACAAAGCACCACGGGATAAGGCGGCTCTGCAAGCGGAAGAAAAAGATGGGCGGAACAGGCGGTGTTCTCCCAGCTTGTTCCGGCAAGGCGCTCGACCCGGCAGTTGAAAATTTCTTCACTTGAAACACAGGTGTATTTCACTTCAGGAACCGGTATCTTATCGAATCCCTGAGATTTGACAAAAATATCTCTGACTTCAGCTCGTTCAGACTCTTCAGACATTGCCCGGTGCGGACGGGATGACATCAACAGAAACATCTGCCGCTCAACGGCTTCCAGTTCCTGAAACGCATTTTCTGTTCCAACCATGATATTCTCCTTTATCAACTGCCTCTGATAAGAGGTTAATATACTCCTGCAAATAATGTTTGTCAAGCTTTATATTGCCGCTGCATGTAATTGAAAAAAGATCAAAGACGGTGTATATTATACGAATTATCAAAATCTATTTCAGGAAATAAAAATATGACCTCGACAGAAGATAAAAAATCAATGGGACGCGTCTGGCTGGTATTTATTCCGCTTATGCTCTTTTACGCTTCAAGTTATTTTCAGAGAACGGCTATCCCCGGCACGACCTTTTCGCTTTTTCAGCAGGATTACGGATTTTCTGCGGCTCAGATAGCAAATCTTACAGCCTCATTCGTCTATGTATATTCATTTTGCCAGCTGGTTGTCGGTATGCTCGCCGACAAATACAGCGGCATCCGTATCGTCACAATTGCCGGAGCGATATTCTGTCTTGGAGTTATAGCTTTTCCATTTTGCGGAGCAAATGCCCCCCTGCTCTACGCATGCCGCTTTCTCATGGGACTCGGAGCGAGCTCTCTATACCTCAGCCTTGTCAAAGAAGCCGACCGCCTGTTCGGACGCAAAAACTACTCCGTCATCATCGGAATAATCTACTTCGTCGGTTACAGCGGAGGTCTTTTCGGAACGCTTCCCTTCGGTGCGCTCTGCCGCCGCTTCAACTGGATAACTCTCCTGCATTGGGTGAGTGCGATAACGTTCTGCCTCTATTTATTCTTCCTCGCCGTAAAACGTAATGTCCCGGCAGCACCGATCTCTCCGGCACGCCTTTCGTTGAAACCGCTGCTCAAAATAATTAAGATGCCCTACTCCTGGATGCTCGTATTCGCTTCTTCGACCATGTTTACTTTCAACGCAGTAAGCAATATGGTATTCGGTAAAAAATTTCTGCTGGATACCGCAGGTCTCAGCGAAGGTGCGGCTGAAGCTATCATCTGCGGACAGACCCTCGTAGGCATGTTCGCCCTGCTGAGCGGAGGTATCACCACCCGTCTGACAAAAAACAAACGTAAACCGCTGATCGTCATAACTCCGGCGATAACGCTTGCCACAACAATAATGATGATTTGTACGATAAAGTTCCAGCTTCCTGCATTTTTCTACGCGGCAGGAATGATACTTTTCGCCCTCGCCGCAGGTTTGGCGGTAGTCTATCCGATGGCTATGCAGGAGTTCAACTCCCGTGACAGCATAACTCTCGCCGCAGGTTTCAACAACAACTGCAACTATCTTGGTATTGCAATATTTTCACCTCTTGTCGGATTGCTGCTCGACCATTTCAAAGTTCCGGGAATGCACAATTACCCCGTGGAAGCATACCTTTGGCTCTACTCGCTTGCCTTGATTCCGGCGGTTGCGGCTTTCGTTGTGGCGTGTTTTATTCCGGAAACAGGCGGACATTTTCTGCACAAAAGTTATCAGGACGCAAAGAAATAACCGCGTGCTGACAACATCGTCTCACCAGTTGAAACACTCTTTGATGAAATCTGCCATTCTGACGGCGTGTTTGCGTATGGAATACTCTCCGGCAAGTTCAAGAGCGTTTACGCCAAGACGGCTGCGGAGCAGCACATCCTCCTTGAGCTTTCCGATAGCGGATATCCATTCGTCAACCGTTCCTGCGGCAAAGCCGACCTCCCCCTGCGAGAGAAGGACTGTGTTTTCTCCTACCGGGCTCGCTATGCAGGGAAGTCCGGATGCAAGGTACTGGATGAGTTTATAAGCGGATTTTCCGCGCATGAAATCGTTTTCAGGAAGCGGCATTATACCGATATGAGCACGTTTGAGAAGCTCTGCTTCTGCCGAACTGCTCCAGTTGACAAACTCCATATTGACTCCGTCGATACGCTGAAGTTTATCTGATGCTATCACAAGAAGTTTGAAATCAAAACGCGCAGATGCCTCTTGCAGCATTGAACTGAACGGAAGAAGGCACTCCTGATAAGTGACTGGAGTTCCTATCCAGGCTATGGTGAACTCTTCATCTCTGTTCTCCGGAACAGAGGTATATTTTTCAAGATCTATCGCCGTAGGGATCTTTATTATCCGCTCATTATACGGTTTCAAATGGTCTGTAATGGAATTGTTTGCGGAAATTACTCCGCAAGCCCGCGAAACAAGACGCTCAAACTTACCTTCCAGCCGGGTTCCCCTGTATTTCTCCCAGACTGCATCATCAAATGACAAAATATATTTTCTTCGGCGCAGTATGAGCTCCTCAAACCAGACAGGAAGAAAAGGAAACAGCTCATATTCGATAAGGAGTTCTTTTTCAAGCAATGGAAGCTGCATCAGCCGCTTAACGAGAGATGCCGCCGCGAGATGGCGGACCCGCTTTCCGCGGTAAAGCCCATTCAAGTAGCGGTCTCCCAACAGCGGAAATATCTTTCCTGATACCCCCTGCTCTGCGAGCAGCGGATGGTAGTTGTAAAAACGCAGACGGCTCGATGCCCCCAGCGGGGTGTACCGTGTGCAGATGGATATTTTTTTCACACAAACTTCTCCATTTCAGTAAGTCGTGCGTAAAATATACCGCAAGTTATGCATGATTGCAAATATTATTCTTGAAATGCTTCCTTTCAGGAGATATATTAAACCATTGATAAGTGTTCAACACAATACAGCAATACAACAATAACGCGGGTAAACCGCCTTCAAACTATGAAAAACTTTTTACTTTTTTCCGTAATTTTGTGCGGGATCGTGGTTTTTTGCGGATGCGAAAAACCTCATCCGCCGCCGCCCGTGGCTTCAACCGAACTTATGGTCCGCTTCTTTGCCAGCATGAGAAAAGGAGATCATGCCTCCGCAGTTCAGCAGGGAGTAAAACTCTACGCCCTCGACAAAAGCCAGGAGGCGGTCATCCAGCTCGTTATGCTCGAGCAGGCAAACCAGTACGTTGAAGAAGCTCAGAAGGCTTTGAACTCTGGAGATCTCAACCGGGCACTTTCTGTCCTCAGCGAAGGAATGAAAAAGTATCCTGAAAACATGGCTCTTCCGCAACACTACCGCAGAGTAAGGCAGCTCAGAAACGTCAAGGCGTTGATCGAAGCTATGGAACGGGCAAAGAACTCCGCCTCAATGTCGGCATCGCTTACCGCTGCGCGCATCGGACTTGCCGCGAACTCAACTCCTGAACTCGAAGCATACTTCAAGGAGTATGGAAAACGGATCGAAGAGGTCAGGATGAATGAAAAGAAAATCGAAAAAACTCCGTCTATCGTTGAGCCGGCAATAGAGATTTCCAAGCCCGGAGACAAAAAGTAAGATTGCTTTCTTTATGTTGAGACAGTTCCGTCACACCGCCCTATTTGTCCTGTTCACCGTCTGCGGAACGACTGCGTTTGCAGGCGACGATGTCATCGCCGTAGTCAACGGAGAAAAACTGCTGAAGAGCACGCTCTCACAAGCCGCCAAACAACTGCTTCCTTCTGATACGGAGAGTGACGACGTGAGAGATATCAGAATAAGGGCTGCTGCCGATTTTGAAATAAAATTGAGAACTTCAAAAGAGATCCTTGCGAAGAAAAACTTGTCTGCCGACAGAAATACCGCTGAACGCTATATAGTTTCCAGATGCGGAAAATACGGTGAACGAGGTGCTGCTTTCAAAGACGGTCTGCTCAAACTTGTGAACACTCCTGATTTTCAACTGAAGTGCGCTATATACTTTTATACAGCAGAAAACTTTCCCGAAACCATCAAGCTGCGCAATGGAGAAGCGGAACATTTTTACAGAACAAATCAGCTGCAGTACCGCTCTGTTTCATCCGGAGTTTATAAAGTCATTGAAATTCCGGGATCAACTCCGTATGCAGACAAAAAAGCCGCCGATATCCGTGCGCTCCTTATGCAGGGAGCCAATCCGGAAAACACAGCTCAGCAATATGGCGCAGTTTGCCGTACTGCAGACGCAAAACTCAGCAGGATATTTGCCGGAGAAAAGCTGAAAAAACGTGCGGTCAGCAAAGTCATTGCAAACGGACAAAATCTTTGCGTCGCAGTATGTATATCTCCATCTGAAGTCGTATATCTTCCTTTTGAACAGGCTGAGCCATTTATAGACGAAGAGCTTTTGTCGCGCCGCTGCGGCGCGGTTTTCGATAAAATACTCAAGCAGGAGTTATCCCTTAAAAATATAGAATACCGGAGGTAAAAAAATGGGTGTTTGGGGAAATGCCGTACAGGAACATTATGTAAACAAATTCCGCAACAATTTTGAACAGCGCAAGGCACGTCTCGCCTCAATCAAAACCAAAGAGCAGGCAGAAGCGTACGTTGCTGAGATCCGCGAAAAAATCCGCGGAGCGTTCTCTTTTCCCGCCGAAAAATGTGATCTCAATGTGCGTGTCACCGGAAGGAAAGAGCTTCCTGACTGCAATATCGAACTGATCCTTTTTGACAGCCGCCCCTCTTATCCGGTTTCAGCTGTCGTTTATCTTCCCAAAAAGATCGAAGGAAAAGTTCCGGCTGTTGTGGTGCTCTGCGGACACGCCATCAATGGAAAAGCATGCCCGACCTACCAAATCGCCGGACGCAGCATGGCTAAGCAGGGTTACATCGCCATCTGTCCCGATCCCTTCGGGCAGGGAGAGCGCAAACAGTACTACACTCCGGATATCAACAACGTCATAGAACACAACATCATCAACCGCCGGCTGCTTCCGATGGGCGACAACACCGGAAACTGGCGCACCTGGGATGCCATCCGCGCCATCGACTATCTTGTATCACGCGATGATGTTGACACTTCACGCCTCGGAATCGCCGGAAACTCCGGCGGCGGCACCATGACCAGTATCGTCAACGCCGTCGAAGACCGTCTGAGTGCAGCCTGCCCCAACTGCTACATCACAAGATGGCACAGAAATATAGAAAACGAACTGCCCGTCGATGCTGAGCAGATCATTGAAGGAGCAGCCGCAAACGGCGGAGATATGGCTGACCTGCTTCTGGCAGTCGCTCCGCGCCCGATCGCTATCGGAGGTCAGGCAAATGACTTCTTCGACATCCGCGGCACCCGTGAAGTCTATGAGGAAGTCAAGCATATTTACACCATCCTCGGATATCCTGAGCGCGTACACCTGACAGTGGGTCCCGTCAGTCACGGATTCAGTCCTCACCTGAGAGAGGCTTCCTATAAGTTCTTCGCAGAAACCTTCCAATACAGCAAGAGCGAACCTGTCGATATCACCGAGCCTATGCTCACTGATGAGGAGATGTTCTGCACTCCCAACGGAAGAACTATCGATCTTCCCGGAACCGTCACCATCCACGATCTCATCCAGGAACAACTCAAAGCCACCATTGCAAACCGCAAGAGCATCTCAAAAGCAGAAGCCGTTGATGCAATCAAAAACATCCTTAAAATCGGAGACGCCCAGCTGCCGACTTACCGTCAGCTCCGCAACCGCTCTGAAGGTCTCAATAACAACTACTCCCGTTACGGACTTGAAATAGACCGCTCAATGGTGACTACGCTGTTCTGCGCGTCAACCGGAGCTTACTTCAAGCTTGCTCCGGAAGAGTCTGTCGAACTCTATGTTCCGCATCTTGACAGCGTAAATGAGCTTGAGAAACGCAAAGTCGGAGATAAACAGGAGCTCTTTGCCATTGATTACCGCGGTGTCGGTGAATCAACTCCCGATGGCTGCGATCAGGATCTTGACCGCAACTTCTTCAAAAACTACAAGTTTGATTACCACTATGCATCGGCTTCACTCCTGATGGGAGAAAGCTACCTCGGAGACCGTGTCCGCGATATCCTCGGAGCTATCGAACTTCTGAGTGCCTACGGTGCAAAGAAAATCAAACTCACATCTTCCGGTATCGGAAGGATTCCGGCTCTGTTTGCCGCTTTGCTGACCGATAAGGATGTGCAGTACACTCCTGCTATTCCGCTTTCAGATTTGGAAAATCAGGTCCGCGATGCGGAGGGAACTCTTCCCCAGTCCATGCTTCCCATAGGACTGCTCAAAATCACGGACTTCTCCGAACTTGAAAGACTCGTGCGATAAATCGCATTGAGCAAAAAAACAAGGATCTGTTCCCGACAAAGGCAGGTAAAAGTAAATAAAAAAGTTTTTTCGCTTTTCTTGAAAGGGTGAGATCCGCCGTCGCCAAGGCTATGGCGGGACAGGGGGAAAAGAATAACGAAGCCGACGTTCGGCTTCTTTTCTCGCGAAAAGAAGTTTTCCCGCTTTCTTTCGCATCATCTCCCCATATCGGGAACAAAGCTAAAAACAAAAGGCTGCTGCTTTCCCTTTCGAGGTTTGGCAACAGCCTTTTTGTATTGAATAGAGAATCAGATAAAAAAGAATACGTATATGATTTCAGCGCAGATGAAGAGCGAAAGCAGAATGATTATCAATTTTTGCACCAGACGCACTGCCGGAGTTGACGTTTTTTTTCCGGAAGACTTTTTGGGGCTGCTTCCGCGGTTGCGAAGGTAATTTGATATATACCCCCAATCAGGGCGGGCATCGGGATTTTTGGAAATCAAACTGTGTATGAAGCCTTCAAGCTCCTCGGATACGCTCGGATTATACTCTCTGACCGGAACTGGCTCATCCTCTATATGAGCTCTGAGCACCTCTTCGACTGAACCGGAAAACGGAGGCGTTCCGCAGATAAGTTCATAGAACATGACTCCGAAACTGTAAACATCGCTCTTGACGGTCGGCTTTGAAATATCTCCGCTCACAAGCTCAGGAGCAATATAAAGCGGAGTACCCATGATAACATCGCGGCTGCTTGCCGTATTCAGCGCAACACGCGCCAAACCGAGGTCGGCAAGTTTCAACACTGCCGGATCACGCTGTATGAGTATGTTTTCAGGTTTGATATCTCCGTGGGTGACAAGGTGATTTTTCCACGCATATCCGAGGGCATCTGCCAGTTCAGCAAAACGGTCGCAGACAAAATCGAATGTCATGATCTCCGGATTTTCCCGACGGAGTTTTTCAAGAGAGACTCCATCTACATACTCCATGAGAAAATAATAGTATCCGAGGCTGTGTCCTGCGGTTATTGCCTTTACCACATTGGGGTGTGACAATTTTGAAGCGGTCTTCGCCTCATAGACAAACTGCTGTACGGCGGAACCTGCCTGCGCTATTTCCGGTTTGAGTATTTTGCACGCAGCAACAGTTCCGAGACTGTTCACTGCTGAATAGACAACCCCCAGCTCCCCTTCACCTATTTTTCCTGTAAGCCGGAAACCGTCAAACTGCATCCCACTGAACGCATTGTCAAGTTCGTAGTCCATAAAACATGTCCTTTGTGATAAAATTTGGTCTTCGTCAATAAATATAGCACGGTTTATAAAAAATACACTATCTTTTTCAAACAAAATCGTGTTTTATTTTATTTGTCTCAAACTCCGGTTCCGTCAAACAGCGGAATGAACGCTGTATCAGCAGCCTCTTCATCCTGCAGAAAACCATCCTCTATTCCAGACTCAAAGAGGATATCCTCGATCACACCGTACTCAAAATCGCTGAGTTTGCGGTTCAGCTCAGGAAATTCTCCATCTGCGACCCGTCCAAAAGGAACATACTGGCGCATAAGACTGAAAAGCACGCTCCCGGGAGGGAAATGCCCTGCAACATAACGGATGATCCCTGCCGAATTCTCAAGCATTCCGGGAAGCACAAGATGGCGGATCATGACTCCTTTTTTCATTATACCGTCATCTCCGATCTCAAAATCTCCCACCTGACGGTACATCTCATCTATTGCCGCGCAGGCGGTCTCAAAATAATCCGGAGCCTGACTGTATTTATCTGCAAGAGCGTTATCGAAATACTTGAGGTCAGGCAGATAAATATCTATCTTTCCCTCAAGAGAGCGCAGAGACTGCACACTGTCATATCCGTTGGAGTTATAAACAACTGGAACAGGAAGTTTTTCCTCAAGACTGCTGCGCACAGCTGTAATATAGTGGCCGGGAGTAACAAGATTTATGTTATGCGCCCCCTGCCCGATAAGCTCATGATAGATCTCCCGGAGACGAGCTATTGATATTTCACGCCCCTGATTTCTGGTACTTATCGAATAGTTCTGGCAGAATACACACTTCAAGTTGCATCCAGAAAAAAACACTGTTCCGGAGCCGTTTTTTCCGCTTATCACCGGCTCTTCCCAATGGTGCAATCCCGCCCTCGCCACCACAGGCAAAAACGGAGAACCGCAAAAACCGCGATTCTCCGGATCTGATATACTGTTGTACCGTTCCGTATTGCAGCGGCGCGGACAAAGTGAACACTTCATTGATTATTTGTACTCTTTGAGAGCCCTGTCCGCACACTTTCTCAGCATCGCGGCATCATCTTCTTTGAGAGACGGGCTCTTGTATTTGATGTCGAGCGGAGACTTCTTGAAGAGAAATCCATACCAGACACAAGCCTGAAGATAACGTCCGCGGGCGTTGAGGTGAATGCTGTCGCGTCTGAACTCAGGCTGCTTGGTCTTGCGGTTCATTCCCCAATGCCAGCCAGTAAAAAGAGAACCGGGCTGCTCAAGACGGCTGCCTTTGCCGGCATCTTTGGCTTTCTGGATTTCTTCCGGGGCAATGGAAGTGAATTTCACCGGCTGAGCCTCGCGGGCAAGCTCGACAGCAAGACCGGCAGGGATCACGCGGAAACCGAATTTGGCGGAAGCCTCTTTGTAGTTGTTACAAATTCCTTCGTACATCGCCTTCTGACCACCCCATTTGTGCAGACGGGGATCATCGCTGCGGTATGCCCAGGTCTGCTGGAAGACGATCTCAGCATCAGGAGCATATTTTTTGACATAGGCGACAAGTTTATCAAGCTCAGGATAGAAGCTTCCCTTGACCCAGCTCTTGGGGCTCGCCTGCTGGATGGTGATGATATCCCATTTTTCAGCCTGAAGCATATCGCGGAGTTTGACAGCTTTACCATTGTGCTTATAGCGTTTGACTTCAGCTTTAGCTTCCTCTTGCTCAGCGTATTTCCAATGACGCTGGATCGTGCAGCCGCCGTGGTTGGCGAAGACGAGAGTAAGTTTGTCTCCCTGCGCCTTGGCGATCGCCGGAAGCGAACCTCTCAAACTATGGGTGAAACTGTTGCCGATAGTGAGGACTTTGACTTCTGCCGCGGACAGTGCAAATGCCGCAAGCGCCATAACAAACATGATTTTTTTCATTGCTTTTTCCTTTCTGCAATAGATCTTAAGAGATTGCATAATATAACACGCTGACGGTTTATTTTCAAACAACTGAAACAAAAAAACTTCCTCCCATGTTTTTCCTCATTGACGAATTTGCTTTTCGGGTGTATATTATGCGCATACCCGGAACAAAAAAACAATTTGTTCGACGCATATTTGCGCCAAATGTATTTTAAGGCAAAGTATTATGGAAGAAAATCTTTCTGTGGCAGTCCGCGTAGCGGCACTCGCCATCCAACTCGGCGTCATTTTGTTTACCGCCCGCTTCTGCGGCGCAGCTGCAACAAAATTGCGTATTCCCTCTGTCCTCGGTGAACTTATTGCAGGTATCGTCATCGGTCCTTATGTGCTGGGAGCACTACCGCTTCCGCTGCACGGATTTCACCATGGATTATTTCCGCTTGCGGAAGGCGCGGCGATCCCGGTATCGCTTCCGCTTTACGGAATAGCAACTCTCGGATCGATCATCCTGCTCTTCATGTCGGGTCTGGAAACTGATCTCAGAATGTTTTTCCGTTACAGCGTGGTCGGCACGGTCGTCGGTCTCGGCGGAGTTATTTTCAGCTTCATTTTCGGTGCCGGTCTCGGAGTGTTCGCCCTTAAAGCCAGTTTCATGGATCCGCGCTGTCTCTTTCTCGGAATCCTCTGCACCGCAACCAGCGTCGGCATCACCGCACGCATCCTCTCTGAGAAACGCAGCATCGACTCTCCGGAAGGTACGACCATTCTCGCGGCTGCCGTTATCGACGATGTGCTTGGAATCATCTGCCTTGCGATCGTCATGGGTATTGCTGCGGCATCCGGTTCAGGAGGCTCCATCGCATGGAGCAAAATCGGTGTGATCGCTGTCAAGAGCTTCGGAATCTGGCTCGGTGTTACTGCTCTGGGACTTGTTTTTGCCCACAAGATCGCAGCCTTTCTCAAAATGTTCAAGGGAAGTGTGAACTTCTCAGTTCTCGCGTTCGGACTTGCCATGCTCCTTGCCGGACTCTTTGAGCAGGCTGGTCTTGCCATGATCGTCGGAGCTTACGTCATGGGTCTCTGCCTCTCAAAAACCGATATCGCATTCGCCATCCAGAGACCGCTCACTCCGGTATATAATCTGCTTGTCCCTGTATTCTTCGTAGTTATGGGTATGCTGGTCGATATCAGAGTTATGACCAACCCCGTTGTCCTCAAACTCGGACTTATTTACAGCGTCCTTGCGATCGCAGCCAAAGTCATCGGATGCGCCCTGCCCGCGCTTTTCATGAACTTCAATGCAATAGGAGCTCTGAGAATCGGTGCCGGAATGATCCCACGCGGTGAAGTCGCACTCATCATCGCCGGAATCGGCGCAACAACCATGATGAATTTGAATGGCGAAAGCCGTCCTATCATCGACCCTGAACTCTTCGGTGTCGCAATCATCATGACATTGACAACCACTCTTGCAGCTCCTCCACTCCTCTCGGCGATACTTGCCGTCAAAAAGAAAGGTGTGCGCCACGAGAAAGCTGATGCAAAACTTATCTGCACTGAATACGCCTTCCCGTCTGATATCATCAGAGAATTTGTCATGCGCGATATGATCCCGAACTTCAGAAACGAGGGTTTCCGCCACTCTGAGTACGCCAAAGACAGCGGAGTCATCACCTTCCGCAAAGAGTCCTCTACTTTCTCGCTGACGATCGACGGAAACAACTTCTGTTTTGAATCCGCAGAAAGAGAACTTGATATCATCAAAGCCGTTATGTATGAAACCATCGTCGGACTGCATCAGAGCCTCACTCAGCTCAAAGAACTCGCGACTCCGGAACGCATGGATCAGGTTCTCTCCGGCTCTAAAGCAAGTCCCATCGACCGCAGCATCAAAATGGAAAAGATCCTCGCACCAAACTGTGTCGTCTTCCTCAACGGAAAGAACAAAAAAGACGTCATCGAAGAGATGGTTCGCGTCCTCGACCAGGAACATAAACTTACTGATACTCAAATCTGTATCGATGATGTTCTTGCACGTGAAGAGGTCATTACAACTTGTATGCCGGGTGGTATCGCCCTGCCCCACGGCAGAACCGACGGAGCAAAAGAACTCGTATCCGTCATCGGTATCAGCAAAGACGGTGTCCTCTGCGACGCTCCGGACGGCAAACCGACTCACGTTTTTGTTCTCAGCGTATGCCCCAAAGAGGCGCATGCTCCTTACTTGAGATATGTCTCCATGATCGCCAGAGTCCTCGATGGCTATGAGGCTGTTCAAAATATATGCCAGATCAACGATACTGCTGAAATACGCAGAACCTTTTTAAACATGAAAGGGAAATAAGCAAATGCCCGAGCACGTTTTTCCGAATCAGCGTATTCCGTACAGAAAGTACAGAAACTGCATGAATGGCCCTCTTAAAGAGCCGGGATATGCAGCAATCTCGGTCGATGAGAATTACATCAGCCTGAGAGCGATTTTGCACGATACAGATATGTATTCTGAATCCACAGGAGAGGATCAGCCGATGTGGATGCTCGGTGACGTGCTGGAGTTCTTCTTCTGGCTGCCTCCGCGCAACGATTACTATGAAACTCAGGTGTCTATCAACGGAGACAAACTGCAGATCCACCTTAACGAATTTTACATCGTTTATGATCTTCCGCTCGAAAGCATCCTCGGAAAATGCGGTATGCAGGCAAAAATCCGCCGTTTCCCCAGCAAAAATGTCTGGTACGGAAAAATCCAGATCCCGCTCAAAGAGATCGGCATCGAATACAAAGACCTCGAGGGATTGCGATTCTTTTCCGGAAGATATAACCACAATCACGCCTGGGATGAACCGGAACTGTCCGCCACCTGCAAATTTGAAGGAGGATCTTTCCACAGCCCGACAGAGTGGAGCATACTCCATCTAAACAAAGATAACGCAAAATAATCCTGCGTTCTGAAAAAACACGGTGTTCCGCAACTTTATGAGGCGAAACACCGTTTTTATTTGAAACTCAGCTGTTTCAATCTTGATTTTACGCTATATGTGAAGTACATTATCGATATCAACCAATACAAAAAGGAGACAACTATGATATACGTCATCGCCCGCTCAGTACTCAATCCCGGATGCAAAGAAAAATTCATCGAAGCCGCTCTCGACAACATTCCGACCGTCAGAGAGGAAGAGGGTTGCATCATGTATGACCTTACCGAAGATTTCAACTCCGGACTTTCTGCTCAGGCTGAGACTGATGAAAACGCCACCACCTTTATCGAAGCGTGGGAGAGCATGGATCACCTTATGGCGCATTTGCAGAGCAGCCACATGGCAAAATTCCGCGAACGCATCACAGGGCTCAGAAAGAGCTCTTCTCTTCAGGTTGTATCTCCGGTTTCCCGCTGAGAACCGTTCCTGCATTTGCGATGAGCCGTTTTGGTCGGCTCACTGCTGTTACGCACGCAGAGCACAACCGCTTTGCGTGCCTTTTTTGCCGCTGTACTTGAGAGTCTTCCGTATCGGGAACGGGAATTTCCGGCAAGTTCCAGAGGAAAGATGTATTTCCGGAACGCACCATTACTTGCGATGTATATTCACAGAATTTTGTATCCACACCGGAGCAAAATTTTTGTACCCGTTGCTTTTACCCGGAATAACTTCTGATGTGCCGCATTTCTCTATTTTGTTGTTTTTCAGCGTCACATTGTCGGCGGCATAGAGAAATATCGCGGCTCCCGGAGAATCGTTGATAATATTATTTTCGATAAGCAAATTGCGGTTTTCCGGAACCGGAACAAACTTTTTTCCATCAAGACGGGCAAAGGTGCTGATGACACCCGGAGTATAACTTGCAGGCTGGTTTATTGAGCTGTAACCGATTTCCCGCATGACATTGCCGCGGACGGTTATATTACTGCACCAGCCGGCTTCTCTCCAGTAATTGAATTCTCCGCCAAGCGTTATTGCCGCCCCTTTTATGCGCTCAAAACGGTTGTTGGAAATGATGCCGTTACTGGACATTATGCGAATGCCGCGCGCCCGGTGATCGTGAAAAATATTATTGGTGATTTCAAAACCGGACACTCCGGATGCCGGAATATAAAAGAAACAATCCTCCGGCACATCGATATTTTCTTTTACCGTTATCTCATAAGCTGAGACTCCGGAAGTTCCGCGAACCGGGAAAAATTTTGGAGCAAGTCCGATGAGCTCATCCCTCTCTGAACTTACTTTTATGCTTTCAAGGTGCGCTCTTGCAATGATCTTATAGTCTCCCTGACGGACAAAAATCACCTCATCGCCTTTTTTGAACACCTCTTCAAAATGAGTTTTGAATTGCCCGTACGGATAAATCGAGGCAAAACTGTTTGCGCTGCGTATTCTTGCGACTGGAAGCAGCTCGCTGTGAAAATTTATTCCGTCGTCTCCGAGATAACTGAATTCACAGTTTTTTATTACCGCGCCGCCTGAGCTGGTGGCAAGATTTATTCCGTCTGCACATGAGGCGAGCAGACGCTTGGCAGACGCTCCGGCAGGAGGAGCAGTCCTGATGATCTTCACACCATCGAAACTCATTTTTCCGTGTCCGTACCGGCTGTGGAACGCAACTCCCGGCGAGGCATAAACATTTATGTTGATAAAGTCAAGTTTGCCGCAGCGTGAGATGCTGAACGCGCTCGGAGAACGGAAATTCACTGCGACTTTATCGTTCACTTCGACAACGTGTTTTCCCCGTACGGTAAAAACTCCTTTGTCCTGCGATACAGCTTTGAGCTTTCCGTAAACGTCGGCACTTGATTTTTTCCATTCGCCGTCCGGAGTAAACAAGTGGATATAACTTTTTTCAAATTCTCTGGTGAGTTTGGGATATCCCTCATCGACAGTAAAATGAAATTTATTACCGTCAACTTTGGTCACAACGCCCTGAGTAAAAGGCAATATGCTGTAATCCACACTTAAATTTTCAATAGTGATATTGTCGCAGCAAGTCATCACAAATGCGCTGATATCATTTTTCTCCACCATTATCGTCGCCCCGTTGCCATATATGGTAAAGTTACTGATATCTTTAAGTTTCACCGATTTTTTCTGACGGTAAACCTTTCTTTCGAGAGTGATCGATTTTTTTCCGGCGGCGACAGCCTTTTGGATATCCAAATTCAAATCAGCCCGAAGCGGCAGAAAAAAGGATAGCATCAGAGCGTAGATAAGACAGTTTTTCATGAGTCATACCTCAGAAACTCTCAAGTTCAAAATCCTGATTGCGGAACATCTTTTTTCCGATGACGCCCGGACACTTCTGAGCAAACTCTCCGCGGGAGTCCGAAGTAACGTGACCGTCTCCCCACAAAACTCCGGCGCGTCCGTTGTGGCGGCCGTGCAGCTCCTTGCCGGAGCTGTCGTTGAGCAAATTCAACTCATACCACTGGCAGCGGCGGTTTACTGCGCTGTTGACGCTGTCTGCGACCAGCAGCCATCCGCTGGCATTTTTGACCTGCTGCGGAACAAAGAGAAAATCGTTTCCGCGTCCCTTCATGAGTTTGCGGTGTTTGTCCCAGTCCGGGTCAGTTATCGGCAGAGAACCGGGATGAGTGCTCCAATGCAGAGCGGTTCCATAACAGCTGGTGTGTCTGCCGAGCAGATTTCCGCTGCCGTCAGGTCCCTTGTAGTTATGAGGCATCGGAACACTCGGCTCAATGCCGGGACACAGCATCGAATTCATATTTGACACGTAATGTCCTCCGAGTTTTGCATTTGCAGCGGCGGACTTGTACTTTCTCATCACATCCCGGTTGAGATACATATTCCATTGCGTATCGGCGTGAAGTCCGAGATCACTGCCGAACATCATCATTACCTTGTGGTCCTCTGTGTAGCTGAAAATTCCAAGACCGCTCTGTTTAAGGTTGTTTTGACAAGTAGCGGCTTTGGCGCGGTTTCTTGCCTGACTTAATGCGGGCATAAGCATTCCTGCCAGAATAGCGATGATGGCGATTACCACCAGCAGCTCAATGAGTGTGAAAAAGCGGCTCTCTTTTTTCATGGAACAATGGAAGTGATGTGATGCGTTCATAGTAAGTCTCCTTGGGTTTCAGTTTTGTTTTGGAATATCTGTACTGTCTCGTTTTATCAATCGGCATTTGGGGGCATAATCTACTTCATACCGGGTGTTTTCAAGTTTGTTCATAAGATAATTCACCGCTGATTGAGCAACTTCCCGGTTGGGCTGTCTTACCGTTGTCAACGCGGGGATAGAGAGGGCAGAAGAGGATATATCATCAAATCCCATGACAGAGAGATCTTTGGGAACATTTATCCCGAGCTGATGTGCTGCCTGAAGCACGCGCAGAGCCAGAGTGTCGCACACACAAAACACAGCTGTAGCCTCCGAGTGCTTTTTCAGCAGTCCGGAAATTTGATCTATCGTCACATCATCAAATGTTTCGGCAAGATATTCAATAGGTGCATATTGCAAACCAAACTCTTTGGAATATTTTTGAAAAGCCCGGACACGGGCATTGTCACGGTTGTTCCACCAGTTTATTGAGAGCATGAGTATTTTTTTGTGTCCGAGCTGCGTCAAATGCTGCAACGCCTCTTTTACTCCGAAAGAGTGGTCGTAACGGATAACGGGGTGTCCGCAATTATCCGCCTGTTCGTCGCTGGTAAGGATCAGCAGTTTGTCGGCGCATACAGCAGGAAAAGTACCTTTGACAAAGGTTGCATCGACCACTACTGCGTCACAACTTGCCGCCAGACTGCCGGCAAAGTCATGCAGGGTCTCGTAACGATGCGAGGGGCGGAATATGATCTGATAATTTTTTTCTTCCAGAATTTTAGTAAGCTCGGTCATGGTTCTGATGCGGATCTCTCCCGCGCTGCCGCCGCTGAGAAACCCGATCATCCGGGTCTTTCCGGTACGCAGAGCGCGGGCAGCGGTATTGGGAGCAAGGTTCATTTCAGCGGCGATGCGGCGGATCAACTCTGCCTTCTCTTTGCCGACTCTGGTGTTGCCTTTGGAGTTATACATCACCTTCGCCACCGCGGCGGCAGATACTCCGGCAGCCTTTGCCACTTCACTCAACGTTGCAGTTTTTTTAATCATGACTCCACCTTGTTCTGGAAAATCTCAACCACTTGACCGAACCTTAGGTCACCGCTTCGGAGATACTATACTTCACCAGTTGCAAAAAAGCAAGTGTCTAATTCACGGGAAGATAGTTTTTTCCCGATTTTTATGAAACGACGATTGCAAAACTCTAAAAAAATTCAGGCAAACCCTCCGAACAAAGACCGATGTCCTTGATATTTCAGAACAAACGTTGTATAGTATGTCGAAGCAATCTAACTTATCCGGAAACAAATATGAATCGTAAACTGTCAGAGAGCCTCGAAGATTATCTGGAGGCCATTGCCGAACTCATCGCCCTCAACGGACACGCTCACACAAAAGAGATCGCCCAGAAGCTCAATGTTAAAATGCCATCCGTAACAGGAGCTTTGCGGCAGCTCAAACAAATGGGCTACATCGTTTATAACACTCATTATCCCGTGCAGCTGACTCCAGAAGGAGTGGTCGTTGCCGGAAAAGTCGTTGAACGCCACAGGGTATTGAAGAAGTTCTTTTCCGACATTCTCGGACTTCCATACGACAAGGCTTATGAAACAGCCTGCCGTCTCGAACACGCCGTCGATGAAGACACCATTGCCAGATTCACGCTCTTTTCCGAGGCGATAGAAATGCGTCAGGATGCTAAAAAACTTCAGACTTATCTCACAGAAGCAATGGGATTTCTCAACCCCCAAGATGATTGCAAAGTTGTTCTGCTTTCAAATCTAAAACCGAACACTTCAGCTCAAATTCACCTCGCAGGAAGAAATATTCCTGAAGATAAACGCAAAGACTTCATCACAGGAACTCAAGTCGTTCTCAACGGAATATCGCTTGATAAAACAACTTACCACGTCCGGCTCGGAGAACAAAACACGGACATTCCTGCTGAGACCGCCGAAAATATCTGGGTAAAAACGGTCAATCTGTCATGAGCGGAAACAAACGTATTCTCGTCGCCATGTCAGGAGGAGTTGACTCCACCGCAGCTTGCGCGATATTGAAAGATCAGGGGTATGATATATCCGCAGTCACCCTTCTGCTCAAGGGTGAGATCGACGAACCATCGCGTCTTGCCATTGCAGATGCGGTTGAAAAACTCGGAATAGAGCACTCTTACGTCGATTGCCGCAATGATTTTCTGCAGCGGGTCATCACTCCGTCTGCCCTTGAATACGCCTGCGGACGTACTCCAAATCCCTGCTGTCTCTGCAACAAAGTCATGAAGTTTGCCGCCCTGCTGGATTTCGCCGACGCTTGCGGAATACAACAGATCGCAACAGGACATTACGCCAAAATAGTCAGGGAAAATCAAACTGCGTTCCTTGCCCGCGGCAGCGATTCCGCAAAAGATCAGTCTTATTTTCTTTACCGCCTGCCAAGTGAGGTGCTCTCAAGAATAATGTTTCCTCTCGCCGAACTCACAAAAAGCGATATCAGGGAGATCGCAAAAAAAGCTCAACTCAAAGTCTTTGACCGTCCAGACAGTCAGGATATATGTTTCGCCGTCGAAAATGAGTGCTGCGGAGAGACTTTGAGACGCCTTGCAGGTCTCGAAATAAAAAAAGGAAACTTTTTGTATCAGAACAAAAAAGTCGGTTCCCATAACGGAATACACCTATACACCATCGGACAGCGCAAAGGTTTGGGCGTTGCGCTCGGAGTTCCGGCATATATCTCAAATATTGATCCCGTGACGGCAGATATTGAACTTACCACCGATGAGAGTTTTATCTCGGTGGACAGTTTCACCATTTCAGATGTCGTCTGGAACTCTCCTGCGGCTCCGGAAGATATCTCAGATATCTCGGTCAAAATACGCTATCGCACACGCGATGTTTTCTGCCGTGTTGAAAGAGATGGCGATATCTGGCGCGTGACGGCAAAGGAAGGGGGTTTCCGGGCGGTAACTCCGGGGCAATCCGCCGTATTTTACAGTTGCGACCGCCTGCTCGGAGGAGGTATAATATGCTGATGAAACTTATCCTTGTCGGAAAACTCAAGGACAAAATGCTCCTGTCAAAATGTGAAGAATACCTCAAGCGTCTCCGTCATTACGGAAAACTTGAAGTTGTCGAACTTGCCGACTCAGGCATAGAGAGCGAAGGCAAAGCCATCCTCAAAGAGCTTGAACGCGACCGGGTGAGAGATTTCATCGTCCTTACCGAAGAGGGCAAAGAGTACTCCAGCGTCCAGTTGTCGAACCGCCTGGTATCGAGTGACAAAAAACTCGTGTTCCTGATCGGAGGACCATACGGAATAGCTCCGGAAGTAAAAGCCGCTGCAGATACCCTCTGGTCTCTATCCAAACTCACTTTTCCGCATGAAATAGCCCGCCTTCTGCTTTGCGAACAGCTCTTCAGAGCCATGAACATCGCAAACGGCGGAGCTTACCATCACGAATAAAAACAAATCTCAAACAAAGATTGCGGCTCTTCTGCGCTTATCTCCCTCAGGAGCGGTATAAGCAAGCTGCCACGTACCGTTTTCCTGCAGAAACAGCACGGCTCCGTGAACATATCCGCACCAATCATCTGGAACAAACGGATACACTTTGTGGGACAGAAGAAGTGACACCACGATTATGTCATGCGAAGAGAGGATAGTATTTTTTGCGGCAAAATCGGTTTCCGTCAAAAAAGCAAGAAGCCGCGCAGAATACTCTGCAAGCGGAACCATTTCCGGAGCGTTTCCCGTCGAATAATATTGTTTTATCAACGCAGGAATACGGTTTTCATTGATGGCTCTGCCCAGAGCATCTTCTGATGTAAACAATGCATAATCAATAATGACAGGACAACTTTTTACAATAGAAGCATCGTAATTTCCTCCGGCAGCTATCGCTTTGACGGTCTCGATACAGCGCAGACGTCCGGAAGATCCGAAAGAGACATCGTCCAATCCGGATAGGAGCGTTCCGCAATACTGTGCGTAGCTGCGTCCCTCGTCGGTAAGCCCCGGATCAAGGGTTCCCTCTGTAAGTGAACGGCGCATGGAGTGACGCAACATCCAGACACTTTTGACTGCTTTCTTCGAGAGTTCAACTGTTTCCGGAAAGGATAAAACTTTTCTTATTATTTCCATATCATTTCACCGCTGATAAATTTTTGTAGTAAGGAACAGCATCCGGAGGACGGATATTGGTAAGTGTTCCGTTATAGTGACGCAACTCTGTGCGGATATAGGGGTATTTTTCCATCTCTTTTTCATTGAGCTCTATTCCCAGTCCCGGCCGCTCAGGAATCACCACACAGCCGTTTTCAACAGTCAGATCTTCATCGCAAATGTCACTTCTCCACGGAACGTCGGTCATCATCATCTCAAGCTTCACGAAGTTCGGCACGCAAGCGGCAAGCTGCAAACTCGCCGCGTTGGCGACCGGTCCGGATGGATTGTGCGGACAAAAGCCGATATGACGCGCCTCGGCTTCAGCACCGAGAAAACGCAGCTCCATGAGACCTCCGGCATGTGAGATATCCGGCTGGATATAATCGGCGCAGCCCAGCTCAAAAAACTGACGGTATTCATAGCGGTTGTAGAGTCGCTCTCCGGCAGCAATGGGAACACGGCTCTGACGTTTGACTTCACGGAGTCCCTCCTTGTCATCCGGAGGAATAGGCTCTTCAAACCAGAATATATCAAACTCCTCGAGTTTATGTGCTATCTTGACCGCAGTCGGCAAATCAAATCTGCCGTGCCCCTCAATGAGCAGATCAACTTTGTCTCCGGCAGCAGCAGATACCTGACGGATACACTCCATCGCATCAGAGAGCTCCTTTTTGCCGATCTGCTGCCACGCTTTGCCGAAGGGATCCCACTTGCAGGCAGTGAAACCGTTGCGGTTTATCTCTACCGCTTTCTGAGCGAACTCCTCCGGAGTCTTTGCCGGAGCAAACCAGCCGTTGACGTAGGCGGGGATACGGTCGCGGACTTTGCCGCCCAGCAGCTGCCAAACGGGAACTCCGAAGTGCTTTCCCTTGATATCCCAGAGAGCCATTTCAACTCCGGAAAGGGCACTCATCAGCACAGGGCCGCCTCTCCAGTAGGCGTCGCGGTAGCAATCGTGGAAAAACGCCGCTATATTGAATGGATCTTTGCCGACAAGGTAATTTTCCAAGTCATGTATGGCAGCAACCACAGTGTTCTCTTTATATTCGAGCGTCGCTTCTCCCCAACCGTGGATTCCGGAGGACGTCTCTATCTTAACGAAAACAAAATTGGTACGGAAAGCGTTGCAGACAAAAGTCTTTACACTCGTTATCTTCATTTTACGCCTCATAATACATTCCGCCGGACACGTTTATCATGCTGCCGGTGATATAGGCATTGCCGATCAGGAACAGAACAGCATCAGCTACTTCGATACTCTCAGCACCGCGCTGCGCCGGAATCGCAGCCATTTCCATCGCCTTCTTTTCAGGAGTAAGGCGTTTGTCGATATTCTCTGTCACCACCATTCCGGGACAGATGCAGTTGGCTGTGACATTGTATTTTGCTCCATTATCGGCAAACGAGCGGGCGAGAGAGTGCATTCCTGCCTTGCTCGCTCCGTATGCTATATTGCTCATCTCGGCAGGACGGTAAGCCCGCACGCTGCTGATATTGATGATCCTGCCGTAGTTGCGCTCGCAGGCGCGGCTGAAAAACTCCCAGGAGCAGAGAAATGCGCCCTTGAGATTTACTTCCATAACCTTGGTGAACCACTCTCCCTCAGTCACTCCCGGCTCTCTCAACCAGGGGTCGAGACGGGCGTTATTGACGAGGATATCGAGATCTCCCAGCTCTTCAAACATCTTTTTGACCGCAGCTTCGTCGGAAACATCACAACGGTACACCAATGCTTTGCCTCCGGCAGAAATGATTCCGTCGGCGACCCGTTTGGCGTTATCGATATTATGAGCGCAGTTGACGATGACTTCACAGCCGCATTTTGCAAGCTCTTCACAGATTACTTTACCTATTCCCTGAGAACCTCCGGTCACCAGAGCACGTTTTCCGTTAAGATCTATCTTCATTTTTATCTCCTCATTTCAATAATTTGTGTCAACAGGAGATAAGATATCACGTTTTTTATTTTTTTCCATATAAATTTTATGCCAAAAAGATTATTTTTTGTGCCAATGCAATTTTTTGGTATTGTCCCAATTTTTGTGAAAACTTTTCGAAACAGATGATAAACAATATTTTGTTATACGCTTAAATATAACACATAAGATATGTTTTGTTAACATATGCAAAACGCTTGTCAGCATCGGGGGATGCATCCGCGGGGCGCCGCCGCCGTTCAGATTGTCTCACAACATTTGAGACATTAACAATTTTTTAGAAAAATTTTTATATTGCTGCTTTATTTTTCCTTAATACGGTGTAAATTAAAACAGTATCTGTTTTTTTACTGAGGATATCACCTATGAAAAAAATCTGCCTCCTTATTATCGCGCTCAGCGCTTTCTGCTGCGTCAAACTCGGTGCATCTGACACAAAACAGCTTGCAGGCAAACAAATCGATCTCTGCATGATCGGAGACAGCATCACATGGTGGGGCGAAGGAGATTGCTTCAGAGCCGGGCTCTTGAAACAAATTCCAGAGCTCGCTTTCGTTGGAACTCATACCGCAAAATTCGGTTACAGTCATGCCGGAGAAGGCGGAAACGGCACCAGAAGCGTTCTTGCCCGGCTCAATGACCCGGAAAGAGTTCCCCCTGCCCGCTACTACCACCTGCTCATCGGAATCAATGACTGCGCAAACGCAAGATCAGAAGAGATGATTGCTCCGCGCGCCCGTCTCACCGCAGACAATATCAAAAAAATACTCGACAACCTCTGCGCCCGTCCTTACGTTGACAAGGTTTTCCTCGGAATGATACTTCCCTGTTCCATCGAGGGAAAAGTCACTCCTGAAGCTTTGAAAAGATTTGATCTCCGTGACCGCACCGGTTCAAAAACAAACGAGATACTGCGCAATGAGGTATCCAAGTATGGAAACAAAGTTGTGATCATCGAATATGAGCAGGCTCTGCGTCCGCTTGAGGAACGCAAAACGATCATCAGACTGCATCCCAACGCCGCTGGTTACGAAAAAATCGTTGCTGTCGCGGCTCCCGTTATCAGCAAACACGCGAAAGCTGACAGTAAAACCATCAAAAAGCCCGGAGTTGAAGTGAACAACCTCTGGAACGACTCAACAAAAACTTCTAAAGGACTAATTCCCGGATGGTTTACTCTGAGCTTCAAAGTAAACAAAATCAACGCTTCCAAAATCAATATCACCGTCAAAAATACAAATGTCCCCAAGAAAGACGTTTACAGAATGACCAACAAAAAATTCACCCTGTCAGCAAAGCAGGGAGAGCGGACTTTTGTCAACGTTTACACCGCTATCAGCTCTCCCCTCACAATTACAGTCAAAGGAGCGTCTGTCGGCGATATCATGCTCGAAAAAATGCGCCCGTCTAAAAAACCGTCTGTCTATGGAAAAGGTAAATTCATCGACACGACTTCAGCTTTCATGCCGGGAGAACTGCTTGTTGAAGCTGCCCCTGCTCCGGCTCCTGCGCCTGCAAAACAGAGTCCGGCTGTCCGCATTCCACAGACACCGGCGACAGGAGCTGTCCAGCGGGTCATGCCTCACACGATGCGCACTATAAACAAAGCTTACGGTTCACACAACAGCGCACTCGAAGAGGCATTGCGTTAAATCTTTGCCAGACGGCAATACTCGGCAAAATAGCGTTTTCCAAGCTCGTACTGGCTCTGAGTATCAAAGTGCAGAGCATCTCCGCGGTCAGTCAGCCCTTCGGCAGAGACACAGCCGGCGTTGTCGAGTTCTGAGGCGGCTTCCCTTATAAGCTGATTGTAACCGGAAATATCAAACTCAGAATTGAGAAAATAGCCGATTTCGCCCAATACAACTGGAACTTCCGGAATACCAAGCTCAGTACGCAAATTGTTTATGACCGTCTTGAGCTTCTCTTTGTAATCGGCTGTACGAAGTTTTGCATCACTTTCTCCCTGATGCCAGAGGATGACGGCAAAATCTCCGCACTCCTGAGCCTTGCGGGCAAGTTTCACCGCGTCATCGTAGGGGTGGCGGTCGCTGTAGCGGTCTTTGCCTCCCGGCATCCATGCGGAAACGGAAGTACCTCCGACCGAAACCGGAACGAGTCCTATTTCACAATCAGGAAAACGCTCAAGCAGAAGCCTTCCGAAAGTGCGCCCGGGACCGACTCCGCAGCGGCGCACGCCGTTGATATCCAATGTTTTTTCTTCAAACGGGTCGCTTGAATTATTCAATCCCAGCATATTGAGGCGGTCGAAATTGAATGGATCGGCAGCCGGTATCCAGACTCCGTCCCAGCGCAGAGCGGTAAGCCCCGGAATATCGGTAACATCGTTTTCGGTAAGATACCCCCTGCCCGACATATTGGATTGTCCGGCCAGCAGTACAAGCATTTTTGACATTTCTTTATCCTTATTATTTTGGGGTATTGTCCCAATTTTTGTGAAAACTTTTCGAAACAGATGATAAACAATATTTTGTTATACGCTTAAATATAACACATAAGATATGTTTTGTCAACATACGCAAAACGCTTGTCAGCATCGGGGGATGCATCCGCGAGGCAAGGTCGCGTTTTGCATTGAGCACAGCAAGGGAGTGTACTTCTGTACACGACCGCCGCGGCGCAGATGCAAGGCGCGAGATTGACCGCGGGGCGCCGCCGCCGTTCAGATTGTCTCACAACATTTGAGACATTAACTATTTTGGCTCTGTTCCCGACAAAGGCAGGTAAAAGTAAGTAAAAAGTTTTCACGCTTTCCCCGCATCATCTCCCCATATCAGGAACAATGCAATTATTTTAATAAAGCAACTATGTTTTTTTTATCTGCCACTTTTCTGCTTTTCAGCAGGAAAAAAAGAGCGACAACTGCGGTCGCAGGAAATATCAGAAAAAAACCTTTGCTCACATCATCCGCCTGACGCAGAAATAATGAAGATATCAGGCGGGAGATTCCGCTGCCGAAAGCGTAGAAACATCCCCAGAATGCCATCGCGATACTTTTGTTGTCCGCATTGGCAAGCGACATCATTACAGAAGCTCCGGTAACCGAAACTGCGCCGATAACAAAATTGATTATCATCAGAAGCACGGTGACGACTCCTATGGCGAGTCCGCTTCCGGGTCTTATCAGAAGCAACATTACCAGAGACAAAAATGCCAGTATATGATTTAAGAGCAATACGGAATGTTTGCTCATATATTTTTCCAGACGGGGGGCAACGGCATAACCTGTTGCCAACCCTGTTATTATCACACCTGATATCAGCATTATTTTATTTTCCGGAACATTGCAGCGGCTTTTCAGTTCCAGCAGGATAATGCCGGTTACGGCGAAAACGGAAAAATTCAGAAAGAACGTATAGAGAGAAAATAATTTCAGCGGACGGTTGCGGAATGCCTTTTGCAATCCGTGTTTCAGGGAGATCGTTTTTCTCTCTTTTTCTGGAAAAACCGGTATGAGTTTAATGAAAAGTATGCGCCCCGCAAAAATTACTCCGGAAACAAAAAGCACTATCTGTAATGTCCATACTGCCGGATTCTCCCCTACGAAACGGCTTGCCGCCCAGAGAAAAGCCACTGCTGACAGCTGATGAAAAAAACGCATTCTTCCCAGAAACAATGATCTTCGCTCCGGAGGAAGAAATCCATCGATAAACGGAAACCACCCAGCAACAAAACCTGATTGGCAAATCGAAAACAGTAAAATTCCTCCGATCAGCACCCACGGCGCATATTTTCCCGCCCACGGTGCTGCCGCAGCAGCGAAGTAGCCAGCGAGCGCAAGCATATTTGCCCCCAGCACCAGACTGCGGCTGCCGAACCGTATCGAAAGTGTTGCCCACGGCAATATCAGCAATCCGTTGAGAAGCGGCAGTACCGCCATGGAAAACAGCCCGAGCGCGTCACCGCTGCCGAGTGAAGCCGCAAACAGCAGAATAACCGCACTGTCGGTCAGAGCGGCTTCGCCTGTTACTCCGCAGCAGCTTGACAAAACGGCACAGCGTTCGGCTTTTTTGGCAGGGTCATACATTTCCAACGATTATTTCTGCAAGTTCCTGACTCAATATTTCACGACTGTCATCATCTACCAGACTGAAACGGTTGCCGTCATTCGGAGTACTCAAATAATTCCATACGCAATAAGGAATATCAAGTTCTTTCAAGATGGATATCATGTCGCGCATATAATTTTCGCGCCATTGGATCTTGGCGTGGCGGATGGTTCCGAATTCTCCGCACCAGAGTATTTTTCCGGGGTTGAGCTTTTTGAATTCGAGTGCCGACTCAAGTTCCTGACGGAGGAAATCTCTGCCTATTTCTGTAAATCCAGGATAAGCATTCTCGATTCCGCAGACGACTTTCTGGTAATCACGATAGCGGTCGGCATCTCCGGGATAGGGCATTTCACGGTTGTAATAAAGAGGCAATGCCTGCAAAACCCCTCTCTGATGAGTAAATTCAAACGGCGCATAAAAATGGAAAGTATAAATAACATTCGGATCATCCCAAACACGGAGATTTTTCAATTCATGCGGACTGTTCCAGCAGCGGCTGCCAACGATCAGACCGCGATCTGAATTGATTTTGCGGATCGCTTTTATTGTTTTGTCTGCGAGGTTGTTCCAGAGTTCCGGATCGATATCAACGACTTCGTTGAGCAGCTCAAAGACGATATTTGGTTTGGAGCTGAAGCGCTTTTCGAGCAGCAGCCAGAGATTGATGAAGCGTTCCTGCAGCTCTGCGGACTCCATGAGTTTGATTTTTTCGGGAATATCACAGTAGTTGCCGATGGCTTTGTGCATATTAAGCACAATATTCAGATTTGCGCTTTCGCACCAAGAGACGAAATCATCGAGCAGGCAGAGTATCTCTTCCCGGTAAACTCCCGGAGACTCCTCCAATACCACCTGATCGAATCCCAGACGTATGTGATCCATGCCGAGTGAGGCGATATAATCAATATCGCGTTTGGTGATGTACGAAGCAAAATGTTCCATATCGCCGATCGTCAGCGGAAATCTTCTTTCGAGCGGAAGGACGTTGAAGCGTTTGTAATTTGTCAGCCAGCCTCCGATGCCCATGCCGCGCTCAAATCCTTTGAAATTTGTCATTGCGAAATCTCCAAATTATACGATTATCAGAAATATTCAACCTTTTTCCCGATACTCTTTGGGAGACATACCGGTTTTACTCTTCACCACCCGGGAAAAATATGACGGATTGGCAAATCCGCAGGCATAACCTATCTCTTTTACCGGACGGACTGATGACTTCAAACCTCCGAGCGCAGCCTTGATGCGGATATCCTGCAAATACTCGCCGGGAGAAATGCTGAAATGCTGTCGCACGGCGCGGTCAATAGTGGAACGGTGAACTCCAAGCACGGAAGACATCGCGTCAAGATTGAACGCAGGATCGTGAAACTCGCTCAACACCAAATCTTTAAACTTCCCGATCAGCAAGTTGTATTCTCCGGAAGGAGCTGAGGTTTTCTCTCCTTGAAAAGCCAATGCCACTTTTGTCAGCATTCCATCAAGAATGACGCCGCCCGTGCATGACGCTTTTACACTGTTTTCCCGCAGCGTATCATACAGCAAATCGAAGTCTTCCTTCAAGGATTCGCCCAAATGGATTTTTTCACCCGGCACAATACAGGATGCTGATAAAAAAGCTTCTGCAAGCACTCCGTCCCATACCGCCCAATGATATGAAAATCCGGAGTTTTCAACCTCGATGCAGTGACTGTTTCCGGAACAGTAACATACTGCATCCCCTGAAAACAAACGGACAGAGCGTCCGTCTATATCAAATTTGGCTGAACCGGAGCTGCACCAGAATATTCCGCAATAGGCTTTTACTCCGCCGGTGACCTTTTCGCGGTAACCGGCATTCGGAGCAGCAAATCCGGCAGCAAGACAAATCAGAGGCTGCAGCTTTTTTCTGCTGCTGTAAAGCGGATTATAAAAAGAATACTTCTTCATTCTTCAATAACTGATTCTTCAATGCATCACTCATACGTCACTATAAGATACACCTCTGAAAGCATTTTTACAAGCATATACAAAAAAGGCATTCCGGAAAACGATCTATCCGGAACGCCGTTATTTTGCTGCAGACAGATGATTTACTTCTGCACCTGTCCGTTATCCTGCGGGTTTTCAGCGTGCTTTCTCAAGTCCGTAAAGAGCCGGCGCATGTCGATCAGACTGCCGATTCCGAACCAGAAAGTTGTGATAAGTGAAATGATTCCCGGAACAACGAGGAAGACGACAAGGAAGTAGTTGCCCCACCATTCGAGCTTCCACGGAGCAAAAAAGTTCCAGATCAAAACAGCAAGGAACGTGCCTCCGAAACCGTAAACAAAGCAGTAGAAAAACACTGCCCAGGCGATGACTTTGTCGCCTTTGGAGTATTCTCCGGTAATGCCGATGATCTTGCCCCAAAAACTCTTCCAGGTGATTTTTTCTTTGACGGCACCCTGTCCCTCGATGTGATAAGCTCCGCGATGGAGCATTTTGTCGAGGTTGAAGGGTTCACGGCAGGTGAGATAAGATACTGTAACATAGAGGATCAAGCTTACGATCATTGTAATAAAATAAAATTCATAGCTGTTGATCGGACACTTGACCGCGTTCATTTCCCATACAATGTAAGGATTGAACGGTTTGGAAACCGCTGACAGAAAGTTTCCGACACCGTCCACCCATCCCATCTTTTCAAGAAACGGATAGACGTGATCAGCCCAATTCCGCTGAATAAGTATGCTTGAAAAGGAGAGCACCATTCCGGATACCAGAGAAGTCCATGCTCCGGCGGCAGTTCCGAAACGGCTGTAAAGTCCGAATACCATAACAGGACCGCATCCGCCCATCCACATTGAACCGACGACTGTCACAAAGAGCTTGATATAATCGAGCTGCGCCATAAAAAAGCTTCCGCAGAGGAATATCAATCCTACTCCGACTGAAACGAGCTTTATCATAAGCAAGTGACGCTCAGGAGAGAGCGGCTTTTTGATCAGCGGAAGAACTACATCCTGGGAAATTGTCAAACTTGCGCTGAAAATACGCGTGTCGTCCGTCGATACCATCGCAAGAACCATCAACAGACAGAACAACCCCACCATAACTGGAGGCAGGATGTGGCGCATAGTTCCAGCCATAGTCATCTGATGGAAAAGCGTTCTGAACTGCTGGAATTTGGCATTGCCTTCCGGAGTTCCCTGCAGCTCAGTCCTGGCAACATTGAGGTACGGCGTATCCTGATTGTGCTTTTCTCCCATGGGAGCATCTACTCCGATACGGTGTTTCTGCTCAGGCAGAGCTTCTATTTTACGGATGAGATTTTCACGTTTGGCATTATCCTGCACCAGCTCTCCGGCAATGCGGCTCGCTACCTCCGAACGGATAACTTTTGCATCCTTAGAGTAATTGCGGTGATTCAGAATTGTTATGACGCAGACGGCAATAAGTACGTAAAACATGGTAGTAAGAGCACTTCTCCAACCTCCGAGAACGCCTGCCATCTTCTGCTCGTGCGGACTGCGCGCCGCTGAACTGTTTCCGGCACCGAGCCAGCTTGCCCGGTGAAATACGCTGACAAACACTGCTACACAAAGTGAAAACAAATTGAAATCACGGAAGTTTGAGAGATCATACGGGTTGATGAAACTCTCTCCCGGAACACGGTCTTTCATCACTTCAACGATCTCTGTACTCCATGAAAACTTGTAGAGAACAAACACCACAAAAAGGAAAAGCAGCGGATAACACAACATTCCCTGAAGAGAATCTGTAACCAGAAGTGCAAGCGTTCCGCCCATCCAGATAATGCTTATGGCAAGCGTCAGGACAATGAATACCACCAGAATAAAGGTCGATATCTCAAACCCGAAGATATTGACTGTATGCGGAAGGTCAAGAAAGTATATGAAAAAACGTGCCGCAATGGCAGGCATGATCATATTTGAACACACTTCTGTCAAACTGCGGAGCGCGGCTGCAAAAATACGGAAGTTTTTGCTGTAACGCATCTCCAGAAACTGTCCGATACTCAGAGCCCGGGTCTCGCGGAAACGGTATGTGCAATATCCCGTCATACCGAGAAAAAGTCCGAGCGGCATGAGGATATTGTTCCAGAACGCGAGCGAAAATCCAGTACGGTAATGCTCTTCAACGTATGCTACCAATGAAATGATCGCAAGTCCGTTGGCAAGGTCGGCGACGCTTATGATATATCTTCCTGCGACGCGTCCTGCCGCAAGAAAATCAGCTACTCCCTTCACATACCGTCTGGTGTACCATGCTGCGGCAAGTACGAACATTACCGGTATTACAACAATCAAATAATCAATAAATCCCACTTTATATTCCCTATTTCAATACAATTTCTTTTCCACTGTAAATAGAATCATAAGCGGCGTTCATGACCCGCACAGCCTGATAACTCTCTTCGAGACCGGTCTCCGGAGTGGTTCTTCTGCCGTCGAGCATAGCGGCAAAAGCTCCCATAAGGGAGTCATCTATCTCCTCGCGCGCCGAAGGAACATCCTCGACCAACGCGCGGTCCGGAGAGTCAAAGTTCTTTCCGCAAGTGGTACAGGCGTGGTTGAAAAAGTCCGCAGATATGTAACCTTTGGTTCCAGTGACCTTCAAGTTGCATTCAAGCACCTTGGGCCAGATAAAACGCAGCTGCTCTCCGGGCTCGACCAGATTGGTGTATGACGGATTGACAAAAAACGGAACTCCGTTATCAAGCTTGCCCATGATCGCTGCGTGATCCTCAACTGCAAGATCCTGACGCTGGTTGCGGGCTGATACTGCGCTTACCGTGGCAAACTCTCTGCCGGTTATCCAGCGGATAAGATCGTAGGGGTGCGGATGATCGGTAATCGCACCTCCGCGGCAGAACTTGGAGTTTGGACGTATCGGAACCCTTGAACCGTAGGAAAGCAGCGGATCTCCCCAGTTGGGGAAGAGATCGATAGGATTCAAACTCACATTCGTAAGATATATGGACTGTATCTCGCCGATTTCTCCTGCAACGATCCTGCGGCGCGCCTCGGCAAGCTGCGGACGGAAGTGCAGTTCAAGCTCACAGGCGACATGACGGTCATAACTGTTTTTGATCCTTATCATCTCGCGGCACTCATCTTCGTTCATCGAGATGACTTTCATCATAAAGATATTGAACTTGTGCTCCACAGCGGCAAGAAACATCGGGAAGTGGTAGATGTTGTCACTTCCGATAAGTACCGCATCGACGTCAGAGTGACGCTTGAACATCTCCTTGTAGTCGCGGTAAAGTTTGATATCAGGCAAGTCGGAAGTGCTTTTCTGTACGACTCCGAAAAGACGGTCATCAGACTCGCTCGCAGCAACGATCTCCCAGCGGCGCATATCACGTATGCGGCGCAGAAAAAGAGGAGTATGGGGACAGCCGCTTCCGGCAACGATTATTTTATAGCGTTTCATATCAAAGACTCCTTGCAATAAGTTCTGCCAGTTCGCGGGTATTGAGTATTCCGGCAAAGGCGTCTCCGCGCTTGACGTCGAGCTCAAAACGCTGCTTCATCCATGCGTATGGACCGACAGCGGCTTCTCCCTGTATGGAGTCTTTGCAGATCATCTGCATACCGTTTCCATCAGCCTGGAGAAGTCCCTCGTAATTGAGATAACCGATAAGCGGCTGGTTGGTCACGCATCCTCCGTCAAAGTTCGCCCAGAAGAAAGCTATATCCGGCATTGAATCGGGAAGCATCTCGTTGAGTTCGATTTCAACGCTGACTCCGTTTTCAAACATCGCGAGCGCGAACAGATTGTTTTTTCCTTCGAGACGGCTGATTGTCAACGAAACATAGCTGCTCTCGGCAACAAACTGAGCGGCATCGAGTATCGAGAGCAGATGACTGTAGAGAAACTCCTTTTCAGGAAGCGCATTCTTTGCCGGACGGCTGGCTGAAAAACGCATTGAACAGAGCGTTCCGCACTTGCCGTTGAGTTTGTAGTTGCGCGCCTTGCGGATAATGGGAAAATATCTCCAATAGAGGGCAACGCAAAAATCCTCATTTCCTTTATAATCTACCGCTTCGTGCGGCATAAGTATCTTACTCATAATTTCACCATTACTGTTGTTTGATAAAAATTGCGGTATGCCCGGCCTTCATATCGAGAGTGACTTTTCCGGCGGGATAGATCTTTCCGGACACGACCTCTTTGGCAGGGGTATTCCACGGCAGATTTATGACTTTTCTGCCTCCGGAAGAGGCGTGTATCATCACGATCGAGCGGTTGGCGCGAATGACATCGTTGTCCGTGTTGTAAAGATGAATGTTCTTTGCACGGCAAATGGAACGCAGCAGTTCAGGCGTTGGCGGAACAAGGGTATAGACAGAGGTTCCGAAAGAGGTCTCTTTACTGGCAATAACTGTATGTTTTCCAAAGACGCCAAGTCCGGAAACTCCTGAGTCGGGTTTCACGGCGAATGCAGGAGCGAAGTAGAATTCCTCGCCGGTATTGCGGCTGTCGCGCATAAACGGATGTTTGCTGTCCGCAATCGTCACCTGCTGCTTGTTCAAACGGGATATCTTATCAAATTTAAATCCGGTAAGCTGCTCCATTCCTTTGACACTGTTTCCAGCCGGAGAGAGATAGCCTGCTCCATAACACCATACAGCTGTTGCCTTGTTGCGGGCAAGTTTTGCCTGGATAGCTTTACGCTGCTCAGGAGTGATGTAAAACGCATTGAGAAATACATATACTTTGTAATCACGCATACGGGGATCATTTATATCGCTCATCAAATAGAAATCTATCGGAGCTCCGATATGCGCCAGACGCTCGCGCGCCTCGCGGTTATAGGAGTGGAACTGCTTGTTGAAAGCGTTGACATAGTGCATACTCTCTTCATCACAGAGCACAGCGATATCGGCTACACCGGTACGGTCGAGTTTGAGTATTTCCGGCTCATGCTTGATCATATTGGCGATATCCCCCATGATAAGAGGATCGTGGAAAGTTGAATTTCCGGAAAGCAGCATCCACCACAGATTTACTCCGTGAGTCATGGCATTTCCCCATGCGCGGTAGTGGACACTTCTGGTCTCCTCCATAGTCGGAAGTTTGTAAGCAGTCTTTTCGAGGGAGAAACAGGTACGCATATCTGCCTCGTCATAATAGAGCTTGCCGTGCAGAGCAATGGTCGCCTGATATCCGTTCATATAATCTCCGGCATATCTCGCCCGGCGGTTGATGTAACACATCGGAGCCGCTACAAAGTCCACATTGGGATCAGATATGACTGTTTTGAAATCATAAAATCCCTGATTGCTCAAGTCATCGTGCCAGGTAGAGTATCCATTGAAAAATCCAATCAGTTTGGGGGACTTCAAAGCTCCTCTCGCAGCCTTGGCAAAACGGCTGACAGTGCTGCTGACAGTCTCACTCATATAGCGCAGATGATCAGCCACGGGACGCGCCTGTTTCACGCTGCGGAAAAAACCATCTTCCGACCTTCCGCGCATCGCCGGAAGCGGTATCTGCGCCGTTTCAAATGTGACACTCTTATCCTGCCACGCTCTGCGCAGGGCATTTACATCGTTTTTATAGTATTTTTTCAGCCATTTGCGGAATTGAGCAACGTTTTTGGGATTGTAGTCGATCCAGCCGAAACGGGACGCCCACCAATACCACTCTCCGCAACGGCCGCCTCCTATAAGATATGCGGCGATCTTATGTCCGTAAACCGGGTGGTTCTCCAGGTGAGTCACCATGCGGACAAGGGCTTTTTCCGCGTCCGCCTGCCACTTTTCGCTGCTGAGAGAAGGACGCTCAGAGGTCTTGCCGTTGACCGCACGGTCTGCTTCGTCCATATACTTTTTGCGATACCACGCAGGAGGTTCGAGCGAATAGCGTATGAGTATGCGGCAGTTGGGATTGTTGGCAAAAATATCGGTGATAGCTTTGTCTGCCGCGGAGTAGTCTCCGTTTTCCAGCCAAGCAGCGGGTTCTTCGAGGTTATACTGAACATAACGGACTCCGGCAGCGGCAAAATCGTCCGCAGCAGCTTTATTCTGAAACGCAGGCTGGACAGGCATCGCCATCGTTCCGCTCTCAGGAATTCCGTTGCGGTGGATGGTCATGACACCGTTGTAACGCTTCCTTGTGAAAACCGGCGGAGAATTTTCTTTTTTCTCTGCCGGTATATTCTTGAGATATTTTGCCGTCATCGGCAATAGTTTTTTGAAGTCCGGATCGTGGTTCTTGCGCAACTCCTCCGAGCGGGAGATCACTTTGTGCACCCGGTTTGCGTATTTACTGAGATCACGCTGTCTCAAAAATTCAAGTTCTTCAAAAGAGAGAGCTTTATCAAAAATAGATATACGGTCGAACAGACCATCAAATCCGGCACCGATATTAAGAGGTGCACGGCTGAAACCGAGTTTTTTGTCGGTTGAATAGCAGGTGTCTGCAACCTGATATCCGTTGAGAAACAGCTTGATTTCACCTTTGTTGAAGGTAACTGCAACGAAGTTCCAGGCATCAGGAATCACCTGGCGGCAGTAGATGATCGGAACCAGTGTCTTTCCGTCTTTTCCGGTGCGGATATCATCGTAATAACGGAGCTGTCCCTGCCAATGTCCCTTGCGGTCAAGAAAGCCGAAAATCGGAACAAGATTGTAGAGACTGAACTGAAACTCGTATTTTTCGCCGTCACTTCCGTTTTCACTTTTAGTTATCAGCGTACGGTATTTTCCGGCATTGCCGCGCGGATAGATCCAGGCGGACATGGTGAAGTGCTCAGGATCAAGCTTTTTGGAATCTATTTTCGCATTGGCAACCGACATTGCAATATCAGGCGCAAATATGGCATTGGCCTCCTCATGGTACTCTGCATCAACCAGTCCGGAAGCGTTTTTTCCGGCAAAGCTGTAAACAGGTTTCGGCGCACTCTTTGCCGGAACTGCTGCCTTTGCTTCGGGAAATCCAGCTCCCCAGACATCGACTTTGCGGATGATTATCGCACCTTTCAGCGGAGCATTAGTTGATTTTTCAACACAGATCATCACCCTCTTGGCTCTTCCATCAAGAACTTTGACCGATTTATCTTTATGTGTATTGCGCTGCCACTTTTCATTCTGTTTTATCTTGAGAACCAGACCTTTTCCGGGCTTAAAATGGACACGTTTCGTCTCGTAGAATCCCCCCTTGTCGAGCACTCTTCCGAAGACACGAACCGGAACTTCGGCATCAAAGGTTATATTGAACGCGCGTCCGTAAGGAAGAGGAAGCTCCATCTCAATACCGCCATACTTTCCGCCTTTGGTAAAATCATAGTGAAACTTGATTCCTCCGGGAACCTGCTCCTTGACGGTCTTTGAGCCGGGAGCATATTCCAGTCCGGATGAGCGGTAACAGCGGTCATACAACGGAACAAATTCACTTTTTACTGTCATTGCAGGAAGAACGACCTCTTTGACGCCGGGAACTGCAAAACTCTTGAGAGTTACCTTTCCGGCCTTGGGACAATTCATTGATTTTTCCACGCAGAACATTATAAAATCAATTCCTGCGGGAAGCTGGTAGGTCTTTTTACCTTTCCAGACTGCTCTCCATTGATGATTTTTCCTGATTTTGATCGTGATATCTTTGCCGCCGGAAACAGTCTGCTGCTTGGTGACAAAAGTATGTTCTCCGGCTTTTATCCGCAAAAAATAGCGGGTCTGCTGTTCCGGACGGAAGGTCAATTCAAAATGATCGGCAGTATTCGCTCCGGGATGATACTCTATACCGGTATATAATCCGCCGCCGGAAAAATCGTAGTTCATCACCACTCCATCGGAAGCCTCTGTCATGCTTCCTTTGGCGCCCGGATGCTCTCGTCCAATGGAAAATTTGCACTTCTTGATCTGTGTTCTGATCGCCACTGCATCTGCGCCTGCCGCTGCAGCCAACATGAATACAGCCGCAATACACCAAAAAATGTGTATCCGTTTAAACATACTTCACCTCATTTTTTTGTTTAATGTGTTATATTCTTATTATGGTGAAATATACATGAAGTGAAACATTGATAAAATAGCATTTTTGTCGCAAAAATATAATTTTTGACGCAAAATATAAATATTTCAGCTCTTTTTCCGATTCAGAAGAGTAACAGCTGAAAAAATCCAGGACAGCAGGTGTAATCAACACGAAAAAATCACATAAAAAAACTGTAACAAACACCCATTGTTACAGTTGAAAACAAACTTCACGGCGGCAGGAAAACTCTCGCGCTTTCCCATGTACGCTATAATACTGTTACTTTACAGAAATTGGAGGGAAAGTCAAAGATTTTTGAGCTTTTCGTTGCGGAGACGGTTGATGTACTCTTCTCCGTAAAGGTCTCTCATCAGGTTTATATTGAACTCGTAGAACAGTTCGGCGTCCGGACGGGTGACCATCTCGCCCATCGACATTTCCACCATAGTGCGGCGTTTATTTTTGTCCTGCATATAAATCTGCAAATAACGCATAAGTGTCCGGGGGGAGAGCTCTGTGAATTTCTTCTGACCGAACTCCTCGGTATAGTCGGCTCCTATCAGAGAAATCAATTGCGGAAGCGGTCTCTTCAAACCGAAATCAAGCAGGAAATCTTCAATCATTTCCGTACAACGCACCTCATCGAATACAGGATAACTCACTTTGCGGCCGCGTGAAAGTATCCCTGCCGGAAATTCATAGTTTGAAGAGAGCACAGGCATCACATTGTCCGGCATGGAAAAAACTCCTCCGACATGTGTACGGAAACTGTACCAATCCGCCTGAGACGGGTCTATATCATCAAAAAAGATTATAAATTTATGGTCTTTGCGGCCGGCTATCTTTGATACAAGATCTATCCATCTTCCATTCAAATCCTCGGGATCAGGCAATATCACCACCGACCCCGGAATATTCAGCGCATGAGACAATGTCATGCTGGTTTTTCCATATCCGGGAAGACTGTATATCAATAACGGAACATTGCTCCTTGAGGTCGCAAAATCCCTGAAGTGATCGCTGAAAATATGGCGTACTCCGGCAAAACCGAAAAACTTTTTGACCGGTTTGACTGCATCGGGTTTTACAGGATGCAAAGTTCCATTATACCAGCGGAAAACCCGGTTTCCGGCAAATGGATCGGAGTCAAGCAGAACTTTTGCCATAGCCTTGCAATCAGGAGTGCGAAGCCGCTCGATGAGCTTTTCTGCGGCTCCGGGAACGACTGAACTCTGCGCGGCAGCTCCGGCAAATGCCGCAGCCAGCGCGTTGAACAACTCGCAGGCAGCTGAAACAAGGAACTCTGCCCGCGCAGAAAGAGTCTCTGAGGACAACTCAGCAGGAAGAACTCCGAATTTTACGACCGCATCGAAAATTTCTCCGCGAAGGCGGCTGTAAAAGCTTTCTCCCGGAAACTCGCGCTCCATCGCATTGAGCAGCACAGCACAGCGCACCGGATCTTTTTCGTCCCTGCTCAGACAGGAAAGAAACTCAAAAAAACGGTCATCAGGATATCCTGTGCCTCCGTTTTTATCCGGACAGGCAAAAAAGATATCCAAAAGTTCTTTGAATGACTTTCCAGCGCAGGGACTCATGTTTCACCTCAAACTTAAAGCGTGACACCGTCTTTGAAAATGGCGATCTCGCGGTATCCGTTTGCCTCACCGACCGTCTCTTTGCCGCTTGCGACATCGATTATCATCTGCATGAGGTCATCGGTAGCCTTTTCCATTGAAGTACCTTCGACCAATACTCCGGCATTGAAGTCTATCCAGTTGCGCTTGAAAGAAGCAAGTGCAGAGTTGGTGGCAAGCTTCATGGTCGGCGCAGGAGCTCCGAGCGGAGTTCCCCTGCCAGTGGTGAAGAGGATTATATGAGCTCCGGCAGCGGTGAGAGCAGTTACTGCGACCATATCGTTTCCGGGGCCTGCCATGAGATTGAGACCTTTTTTGCTCAAGCGGTCGGTGTATTTGAGGACATCGACGACTTTGGAAGCTCCGCCCTTCTGAGTGCAGCCGAGAGATTTTTCCTCGAGAGTGGAAATTCCGCCGGCTTTGTTGCCCGGGCTGGGGTTCTCATAGACCACCTGATTGTGGCTGATGAAATAATCCTTGAAGCCGTTGACCATATCGACGCAGTCATCGAAAATCTTTTCGTTTTCGCAGCGCGCCATAAGCAGGGTCTCTGCTCCGAACATCTCGGGAACCTCGGTCAGAACGGAAGTTCCTCCGTAGGAGATGATACGGTCGCTGAAAGAGCCAACGAGCGGATTGGCAGTAATTCCGGAAAGACCGTCAGAACCGCCGCACTTGAGACCTACGCGGAGCTCTGATACCGGAATACTCTCGCGTTTGAATGTTGCGGCGTATGCCTCAAGTTCTCCGAGAAGCTCAAGGCCGCGGGATATCTCATCCTCTTCCTGCTGAACCACCATGAAGCGGACTTTATTCTGATCTATATCTCCGATCTCCTTTTTGAAGTCATCGAGAGTATTGTTTTCGCATCCGAGCGCGACGACCAGAACTCCGGCGGCGTTGGGATGATGCACAAGATTGGCGAGGATGGCACGGGTAGTAGCGTGGTCATCTCCCATCTGGCTGCAGCCGTAAGGATGGGTGAAGGCATAAGCTCCGCTGACTCCTTCGGCAGTCACAGAAAAACGTTTCGCAAGCAGTTCGGCAGTCTTATTGACACATCCCACGGTCGGAATGATCCAGAGCTCGTTGCGGATACCTACATCTCCGTTGGGACGGCGGTATCCCATAAACTCGGGAACAGGTGCAAGCTGTTTTTCAGCAGGGATCTCGGGAGTATAGCTGTACTCGATCACTCCGGAAAGGTTTGTTTTGATATTGCGGGTGTGCACCCACTCTCCCGGAGCGATATCTGCAGTAGCGTGTCCGATGGGAGCTCCATACTTGATGACATTATCGTTTGCAGCTATATTGCAGATGGCAAATTTGTGACCGCGGGCGATGTCCTCTTTGAGCGTGATGGCTTTGCCGTCAACTTCGGCAGTAAAACCGTACTCAAGATCAGTAAGCGCAACCGCAACATTATCCAGCGGATTTATTTTGAGATAACGCATTTCATCCATGACAAGTGTTCCTCGAAAATCTTATTTGACCAGCGCGGTGACAGTCTCTCTGACTCCGAGAGTCAGGATGCTCTGGAGACGGGAAGTGACCATATCGACCATTCCGGGCAGAAGAGTGAGATCCTCGCCCCAGAGAGCCTCGTTGGCAAGAATAGTTCCGACCAGCACGCGCAGATCGTGGTTGTGGTGGAACGCGTGCCAGCGTTTCTCGAAGAACACCAGTTCGTCGATTCCGTCTTTGATGGAGTAGGATTTGCCGTTGCGGGTTCCGCGCAGCTCAGGCTCATTGGAACCGACTCCGTGATAGAAGGCAATGAGCGCGGCAAGGCTGTATGTGAGCATGGGCGGAAGTGCCTCTTTGGCAGCAAGGTAATCTTTGATGCTGGGCAGAACACGGACTTTCCACTTCGACACGGAGTTGAGTGAAATAGAAAGCAGCTCGTGGCGGATAAACGGGTTGCGGAAGCGGTCGAGGATGCTCAGGGCAAACTCTTTGTTTGACTGGTACTCTCCGGGAACCTGCGGAAGGATCTCATCAAGCAGGATCTTTTCCACAAATTTAGCGAAAAGATCGTCATTCATCATTTCTCCGACAGTATCGATTCCGGCGAGATAGGCTCCGAGAACGCTCGAAGTGTGCGCTCCGTTGAGCATACGCACCTTACGGGTGCGGTAAGGAGTCATATCATCAGTCCAGACAACGTTGAGTCCGAGCTTGTGGAAGGGAAGTTCTTCAGCGATCTCGTTGGCTCCCTCAAGGACCCAGAGGTGGAAGAGTTCGGTGGTATCAAGAAGCTGATCGTTATATCCCAGCTCTCCGCAGATCTCCTCGGCGTTGTCGCGGGGATATCCGGGAACGATACGATCGACCAGAGTATTGACAAAGGTACATGAACTTTCAACCCAATCGAGGAAGTCATTGCGGAGCTCCCATTGACGCGCCAGCTTAAATACGATTTTCTTGAGCTGGGAGGCGTTGCGGTCGATCAATTCGCAGCAGATGATGACCATTCCCTTGTCCTGAGCTCCGTTGAAGTGCTTGAAACGCTCGTAGAGGAATGCGCAGACCTTCGCCGGAAAACTCGCCGGGCACTCGGTACGCGGACGGGGCTCGTCAACATAGACGATTCCGGCTTCGGTAGTATTGCTGATCATGAAACGCATCTCGGGGTTGCGGGCGCACTCCATAAGAGCATCGTACTGGCTGTAAGGATCGATTCCGCGGCTGATACAGGTGACGATCTCGCGGTTATCCTGCTCCTTGCCCTCGGATATTCCGCGCATCAGGAGGGTATAGAGTCCATCCTGATCGTTTATGAGTTTGGCAAGACCGACTTTGATCGGCTGGGCAACAACGACTTTGCCGTTAAAGAGACCGTTTGCATTAAGACGGTTGACCATCCAGGTCACAAATCCGCGGAGAAAATTGCCTTCTCCAAACTGGATTATACGCTCAGGCATATCATTATTCTGGCTTCCAACGGTGATCTTTTCTGCGAGCTCGGGATGAGCTGCGAGAAATTTGCGGTTCAACTTTTCCATGATTTACTCCTGTTATATAATTTTTGTATTTACTGTTTTGGTATTTCCGTTCATATAATATACTCTGTATCTTAAAATTATTCCACTTTTAATAAGAAAAAAAGAGCAATATTATCACAAAAAAAACGGCTCCGCCGCAATGGGGAGCCGCTTTTTCAAAAATTTCTTTATTTGTCTTTGTTGACGACACCGTTGTCATTTTCGTCCAGTGCCTCACGGTTGGCAAGATCGACAAACAGACGCTTGAGATCGATCATACCTCCGATAAGGAACCAGACTGAGCTTATAGCCGCAACGATACCGGGAATGATCAAGCTGGTGATGAGGAAGTACCTGTTCCACCAGTAGGGTTTCCACGGGCTGAAATTGTTCCAGAGGATGACCAGGAGGAAGGTGAAGATGAACCGGTAGACGAAGGAGTAGCCGAACACGCTGTACGCGATGATACGGTCACCCTTGGTGTACTCGGGAGTAATTCCAATCAGACGTGAGAAAATGCTGCGTTTGACAGCCGGCGGCTTGATGGATTTTTCATCAGCATACTCGCCGCGGTGAAGCATTTTGTCCAGGTTGAACGGCTTGCGGCAGGTGAGCAGCGAGACGACCCAGTACATAGTGAGACTGCAAATCATGGCGATAAAGAAGATCTCTTTGGAGTTGATCGGGAACTTGATAGCATCCATCTTCCAGACCACCCACGGGTTGAGCGGGCTGGAGACGGTCTCAAGGAACCATCCGATGGAGTTGATCCATCCTTTGCTGTCAAGCCACGGATAGATAACTCCAGCCCAGTTGCGCTGGACAGCAATGCTGCCGACGGTGATAAATGTACCGGTGAAGAGTGAAGCAAAAGCTCCGGCGGAAGTTCCTCTGCGGCTGTAAAGTCCGAAGATCATAACGGGGCCTGCGCCGCCCATCCAGATACTGGTGGTGATGGTCATAAAGAGGTCGATGTAGTCGAGCTGCGACATAAAGAAGCTGCCGCAGAAGAAGAATACTCCGACAAAAAGCGCAACCATTCTTACCATGTTGATGTGCTCTTTGGAAGAGAGTTTTCTCTTGATGAATGGCAGAACAACGTCCTGAGCAAGAGTGAGCGATGAGCTGAAGATTCGGGAGTCGTCAGTCGAAATCATCATGACGACCAGGAGCAGCACGAACAGACCGAGCAGTCCGGTCGGGAAGAGTTCGCTGCTGGATATGGCGAGCTGCATCTGATGGAAGAGCGTTCTGAACTCCTGGAATTTGGCGTTCGCCTTGGCAATAGCATCAGCCTCTGCCTCTTTGCGGGCATCTCCGGTAAGAGCGGGATCGACCTTCTCGACACCGCGTGCACGCATTTCCATAAGAGCGGACTGGAGGTACGGAGTATCGAGGTTTTCCACCTGACTGAGCGGCTTATCTACACCAATCCTGTGATTATGCGGTTTGATGTTTTTGGCGGCTTCAGTCATGCGGTCACGCAGCACTTTGTCTTCAATGATCTCGTCCGCAATACGGGCAGTAGCAGTAGTACGGATCTTGTCAGCCTTGCCGTTGAAGTCAACGTGGTTGAGAAGAGTGATGATCATACAAGCCATAAGCAGGTAGAAAATCGCGGAAAAACCGGTTCTCCAGGTTCCGAGGATACCTGCCATCTTCTGCTCATGCGGGTTGCGGGCGGCTGATGAGTTACCGGCTCCGAGCCAGTTCGCCTTATTGAGGATGGAGGAAAACACGGTCACGACCAGCGCAAACACGTTGAAGTCGCGCAGTCCCTGAACATCATACGGATTGAGGAAGCTCTCGCCTTTGACACGGTCGAGCATGACAGGAGCGATCTGTTCGTTCCATGAAAATTCGGTAAGAACGAAGATAACGAACACCACGAGGGCGGGATAACAGATAAGTCCCTGGATGGTATCTGTGATAACAAGAGCAAGCGTTCCACCCATCCAGATAATGCTTATTGCGAGGGTAAGAACAATCAAAATAACCAAACCGAAGGTGGAAACCTGCACTCCGAAGATGTCGATACGGTGAGGAATTCCGAGCATATAGATGAAGAAGCGCGCTGCAATGGCAGGGCAGATCATATTGGCGAGCATCTCGCTTGTGGTACGAAGTCCGGAAGCAAGAATGCGCAGCGCCTTGCAGTAACGTATTTCGAGGAACTGTCCGAGCGACATCGCGCGGGTCTCGCGGAAACGATAGGTACAGTATCCGACAAGGGCAAACATCATACTCATCGGAAGTATGATGTTCGACCAGAAGAACATCGCAAATCCGGTCTTGTAGTGAAGCTCTACATAAGAGACCAGCGTGATTACCGCAAGTCCGTTTGCAACATCAGCCACGCTCAACACATAGCGTCCGCAGATACGGCCTGCGACAAGATAATCAGACACTCCGCGGACGTAACGTCCTGCCTTCCATCCCATGAACAACACCAGCGAAACCGGTATGATCACGATCAACCAATCAATCAATGACATTCAACTTTGTCCTTCCCGTTATATTTTGTTTATATTCGGATTTCCTATATAATATACTCTGTATTTCCCAAAATACAAATCTCCATGCCGTCAAACAGCTGCATGGAAGATGAAAAACTCCGTTCCATCACAGATTTCTGATATCCCAATGCATATTGTCGAGCACTTTACGGTATGCAGTTATCGGAGGCTGTCCACCCATAATCTGATGGGCTCTGTACTCATGGATTCCGAAAACGATCGCATTGCCGAGCTTCGCGCTGAGGAAACGATGCGGACGGCCGTATTTTCCGCTGCAAAGATGGACAAACGGAACATCGAGATTATCATGGCAATACATCGTTGTCTGCATAGCCGCAGCAAGTTCCTCCGGAGTGTTGACGTGATGCACTACTTTGACGATGTCTGCACCGCGGTCGCGCTGGCGGCGGAAGTGGTCAAAAACCTGCTCGCAAGTGCGGAAAACCGGCATGTGAGAGGACATGATGACCTTTCTGCCCATGGAGTGTATCTCTTCGATAAGCTTCATTTGCTTTTTTATTGCCGCCTCCCCAAGAGCAAGCTCAAATTCGGAGGGCTCATAAAGGTCTCCCATAACGTCGATCACTTCGGCTCCGCACTCAGCTGCGAGCAGCAGATACTTCTGGCGGGCATCGTCATCGGCTCCGAGGAATTTGTCGCTGCGGTAGCTTATGAACATGCATGGAAGCTGGGTGCAGTTGATCATCGCCTTGAAGTTTGCTTCAGTCCGCTCTTCGGGCGGCAGATATTTTATCTCTGCGGCAAGACCGTCCGCTCCATCAAACTCTGATGCGCGCATCTGGACCATGAAATCATTTACGCTCTGCTCTGTCAGAAGTGCAGTCACCGCCGCTGACTGGCGGTTGAAAAAAGATGCCTTCATGTTATATTCCTCGATTTTCAGGATGACAATTATTTCCCGCGCGCAAAAGCCGACTGCGGGAGTGAAACAAAAAAATCTCCGCTAAAATATACATCAGCACATTACAGATTGCAACCTCAAAAAAGTTTTTTTGCAAAAAAGCTGATTTGATGCAGTTTTCTGCTTGCAATAATATGTTTCCTGAGGTAAGTTTTATCAGTGACAGAAATCCAAACAAAATCTGCAAGGAGCTTCACAACATGAAGACGCGACGGTCGCAGGACATCGACAAGAAAACCCTGCTCGAAAGTTACGATCGGCAACCCCTCGGGAAAATTCTCGTTCTCTTCAAACCTTACCGCAAAATGCTTGTGGCATCTTTCGTGCTGATGGTATCGCTCAACATGATCGGACTCACCCTGCCCTGGATGCTTAAAATTGCTATTGACAGAGTGCTTCCCAACGCAGATTACCTGCTCTTCTGGGTACTCTGTTTTGCCATGACCATCACCTATCTCGCCCGGTGTCTGCTGCGCTATCTTGCAAGTTACACTGTTGACTACACCGGAATCCGCCTCATCGTAGATATCCGGCAAAAAATATTCAAACACCTCCAAAGCCTGTCGCTGCGTTTTTATCAGGAGTACAGAACAGGAAAACTCATCAGCAACGTTATCAGCGACGTTGCCCTGCTCAATATGATGATGCGCCTCACGTCAGCTCTGGGAGAGCAGATATTCCAGCTTATGCTCATTATCATCCTGCTCGTCATCCTCAACTGGCAGATGGCTCTCATCGTGCTTTTATGTCTTCCGCTTCACTTCTGCAACTTCTATTTTGCAAGAAAAGCTCTGAGAGCCGACTCGATGATGTTCCAGGAAAAAATGTCTGAAATATCCGCTAACCTCTCTGAAGCTCTCACCGGAGCGAAGGTCATCAAATCCTTTGCAAAAGAGCAGAGCGAATGCCGCAGATTTTTCCAGAACCTGCGTCCGATGGTCGCCCTGCAGATGAAGGTCACGCTCGACAATATCGGATTGTGGTGCGTGTTCGATATACTGACACTCTTCACCTATCTTACCACCATCGGTCTCGGAATCATGTATGTCCAGACCGGAAAAGTATCCATCGGTGAATTTGTCGCATTTTACACCTACGTCGGTATGCTCATAGGTCCCATCCAGTCTCTTTCCACTCAGGTCGTCACCCTCGCCCAGGGTATGGTCGGAGCAAGCCGCGTTGTAAAACTGCTCAATACAATTCCGGAAATCAAAGAGTGCGCAAACCCCATCCATCCGGAACGACTTGACGGACACATCGAATTCCAGCATGTCATGTTTTCATACGATCCGGAAAAACCCAATGTCATCAACGACTTCAATCTTGAGATCAAACCTGGAGAAAAAGTCGCGTTGGTCGGTCCATCCGGTTCCGGAAAATCAACCCTCAGCAACCTTCTGCTCCGCTTCTATGACGTTACTGGCGGAGCGATCCTCGTCGATGGCTACGATGTCAAACGTCTCGGTTTTGAAGCATACCGCCGCAATATCGGCGTCGTTCTCCAGGAACCGTTCCTCTTCTCAGGCTCCATACGCGACAATATCGCATACGCTAAAGACAATGCATCAATGGAAGAGATCGAACGCGCTGCGGAGATGGCGAATATCGCAGAGTTTATCAAAGGACTTCCTGACGGTTACGATACCATTATCGGTGAGAACGGCGCAAGTCTTTCCGGAGGTCAGAAGCAGCGTCTTGCCATTGCCCGTGCGGTTCTGCTCAACCCGTCGATACTCATCCTCGACGAAGCGACAAGTGCCCTCGACACCGTATCCGAAACAGTGGTGCAGGAGGCTCTCGACCGTCTGATGACCGGAAAAACCACCGTCATCATCGCCCACCGGCTTTCCACAGTCCGCAATGCCGACAAGATCATCGTTCTCGACCGCGGCCACGTTGCGCAGAAAGGCACACACGATGAACTTATGGCGCAGGACGGCATATACCGCGAACTTTACCAGACCCAACGCCGCATGGCGACCAAATAAGGAGTTGAAAACATGGCACATCAGGTCGAAAAAGTCAACTTCCAGAAACAGCTCAAGGTTTTCCGCAGAGTCGGAGTCACCATAATCATCCTGCTCGGAGGTCTCTTCGGAGTCATCCTCTTCGGTTCAATGGATGATGAAGTTACCGGTCTCGGCACAGTCGCAGGTATCAGAGAATACGATCTTAAAGTTCTCGTCAATGCCCAGAGTGTGAAAATCCTGCGCCATGAGGGAGAAGAGGTCGAACGCGGAGAGCCTCTCATGCAGCTCGACTCCCGCAATCAGGAAGACAAAATAGCTTTGCTCCGTCACGATGTCAAAGCTCTTGAAACTCAGGTCGCGGCTAAGGAAAAAGCTCTTGTCCTGCTCAAGAAAGATCCCCTCCCGGACTACTACCGCAACACCGAACTCGAACTTGGAACTGCGAGGGAGCGGCTCAAACTCTCAGAAAAGGAGTTTGAAGTTTATTCCGACCTCTACAAGCGTAAAACCGTGACCCGTAAAGAGTTCCTTCAAGTCGAACTCAGTCTGCTCTCAAACCGCATGAGCGTTCAGCGGCTCGAGCGGGACCTCAAACGGCTTGAGGACGGCATGGCTCAGCAGATCATCGACCGCGCTACTGACGAGCTGCGGCTGCTCCAGCAGAGACTTGCCGCAAAGAAAGATGAGTTGAAGATGGCGATAAGGCATCTTGAGGACTACATCATACGCGCTCCTGACGCAGGAATTGTCACTGAAATACCTCCGCGTCCCGGAAACTACTACACAAAAGGCGATGTTGCAGCCAAATTTGCCGCAAATCAAAACAAGAAGGTCATCGGTCTCATCCATGAGAGCCAGATATACAAAGTCGAACCCGGGCAGCTCGTCCGCATAGAAGCGAAACAGTACAACTATCTCGACTACGGTTATTTCACAGGAAAAGTCGATGTCGTTTACCAGCTTCCGGTGGAAATCGACAAGAGCAATTATTATCCGGTCAAAATCCTGCTCACGGATGAGAAAATGCCGCTGCGCTTCGGCTCGGGCTGCGAAGTTACCATTATCACTGGAAGAGAGCGCATCATCGCCGTTCTGCTGGGTATCCGCAGCAGAGATTATCTTGCACGCAGAGGATTGGTCAAGAACAAAATCAAAAAAGCTCCGCAGGCTTACGAAGCAGTGTTGTCTGCTCCGGAAGGGAAATAACTGATGGCTGACAATCCGCCGCTGATGGAGTCCGGCGCTTCATGTGGATTTCCCTCCCCTGCCGAGCAATACGCAAGCACTCCGCTTGACTTGAATACACTTCTGGTAAAAAATCCGGAAGCCACTTTCTTCGTGCGCGCGGAAGGGAACTCCATGACCGGAGCAGGAATACAAAACGGCGACATCCTCGTCGTTGACCGCTCGCTCGAACCAGCCCCAGGAAGCATTGTCATCGCCTGCATAGATAATGAATTCACAGTAAAATATTTGCGGCAGGACCAGCGGGGAACAGTTCTCGAACCCGCCAATCCTGAATATCCGGCACTTATCCTCGTTCCCGGAATGGAACTCCGGATTTTCGGAGTCGTTACCGGGTGCATACACCAATTCAGGCAGCCATGACCGGTTTGATCGACGGAAACAACTTCTTCGTTTCGTGTGAACGGATCTTCGACCCTGCGCTGGATGGAAAACCAGTAGCTGTCCTGTCCAACAACGACGGCTGCTGCATCAGCCGCTCTAATGAGTTCAAGGCACTCGGTATCGCTATGGGAACTCCGTACTTTGAACTTAAGCCGCTCATCTCACGGCATGGTCTCATCCTCAAATCGAGCAATTATGAGCTTTACAGCGACATATCAAAACGGATAATTTCTCTGCTCAACCGTTTTTCTCCTGATGTTGAACAATACTCAATAGACGAAGCTTTCATCCACCTCGACCTGCCTCAGGAACAAAATTATTTTGATTTCGGATGCCGTCTGAGAAAAACCGTCTTGCAATGGGTGGGAATTCCCTGCGGAGTTGGCTTTGCAAAAACCAGAACTCTCGCCAAAATCGCCAATCATATAGGAAAAAAAAGCAGTTCAGGAGTCTTTGTCATGCCGGATGATCCGCGCCGGATACTTGAAAATACTCCGGTCGAAGATGTATGGGGCGTCGGCAGAAAACTTGCTCCAAAACTCATCCGGCAGGGAATACGCAATGCCTGGCAGCTCTCCATTCAGGACATTTCTGAAATAACCAAAAAGCACTCTGTCCTGCTCGGAAAAACGATCCTTGAGCTGCGCGGAACCAACGCTCTCGATGAACGCGACCCGGAAGAGCTGTCGCAAAGCATCAGTTGTTCACGCTGTTTCGGATCCCCGGTAACTGAATTTGACGACCTTGCCGAATCTGTCGCCCACTACACTGCAGCTGCCGCAGAAAAGCTGAGAAAGGAGCAACAGACCGCAGAAGGCATAAGCGTCTATTTCGTCATGTATCCGGAATACACTCCTGTTCCGATGGCGGGCGGAATAAATCAATTTTCTGTCGTTTTTGATACTCCGACTGATGATACATCGAAAATACTCAATGCCATTCGTCCCAAGCTGGCAAGCATATTCCATAAAGGCAGACGTTACAAAAAAAGCGGAATGATGTTTTTCGGACTTGAGAGCAAGCATAACCGTCAAATGGATTTGTTCTCAGCTCCCACCAAACGCGATGACAACGAACTTGGCAAAGTGATCGATGAAATAAACTCCAAATTCGGAAAAGGAACCCTTTTCACCCTTGCTGAAGGTATAAATAAACCGTGGAAAATGAAACGCGATATGCTCTCCGGAGCATATACCTCCGATTGGTCGGGTCTGCTAAAAGTCAAATGCAAATAAATCCTTGAAAAAAACACTTTGACAGAGTATATTTTGTCAATACTAATTTTCATATCATCTCTGGAGTTTTTTATGAAAAAAGCAGTTTTGTTTACAGTTATAACTGCCGCCTTGAGTCTGTTTGCCCGGGTCGCACCGTGGGAAGGAAACACTTTTGACTGGAATAAAGTCGAAGAACAGTATCCCGGAATTCGTCATTGCTCTTTTTCAGCATCAGTACCGCGCCCCAACAAAATAAACATCGTCCGTATCGACCTCGCGACTCCGGGGCTGAATTTTGCGGTAACTCCGCGTGGAGACAATTACGGAAAACCGATGCCCGATGCTCCCAAATATAATATCGTCACCCGCAGAGAACGCACCCGCGACTTTATGATGAAGCATCGCAGCGCAGGCAGAGATATGGTGATCGCCGCCAATACCGCTCCGTGGGCACCGTGGAGGTCTCCGTGGAACCATACCTACGCAGCCAATATGGGCTTGCTCATATCCGACGGTATTCAGGTCGATCGTATAAACAAGAAAAATTTCCGTCCTGTATTTTTCCGAACCAAAGATGGCAAGTACGGAATGCAGATATTCAAGCCGGGAGACGATTATTCGCATCTCCAGCAGGCTGTTTCCGGTTTCTACTTCAATCTGCATGAAGGAAAAGTAGTCGAACGTGCAGACAGGCTCATGCCGTGCTGCAGCTTCGGATTGGATAAATCATGCCGCTATTTATACATCATTATCATCGACGGCAGACAGAAAAACTTCAGCGAAGGCGCAACCAGCAAAGAGACAGGAGCTTTCCTGAAAAAACTCGGAGCATACAACGGCATCTATATGGATGGAGGCGGCTCAGCCACCCTCACCGTCTGGGATAAAACCGGCAAATTCAAGGGCTTTAAAAAGCCCCACGAAGACGGAACCCATACCCTGAATCACCAACCGCGCGGCTATGAAAGACTGGTCGGATGCAATGTCGGATTTTTCTATGACAACTCAAAACAGTCAAAATAAAGAGCCCGTCTGGAGCGTATCCGATGTCAACCGCGCCATGCGCGAAATGGTGGAAAACGGCTTCCGCAGTTTCTGGATGACAGGAGAAGTCGGATCACTTATCCTCCACCGCTCAGGGCACGCCTATTTCTCTTTAAAAGATGAGCGTTCCCAGATCCGTGCCTGCTGGTTCGGCGGCGTCAACGAAATGCGGAAACTCGGCATCGAAAACGGAACAAAAATCGAGGTATTCGGTTCCCTCAGCGTATATGAGACCCGCGGAGAATATCAATTCAACTGCCGCCAGGCTCGGATCGCTGGAGTTGGCGACCTCTACCGCAAATTTGAAGAACTCGCAAAAAAACTTGCCGCCGAAGGACTTTTCGCCCAGGAAAGGAAGAAGCCTGTTCCAAAAATGCCGGGAACGATCGGCGTTGTCACCAGCTCCAATGGAGCCGCCATAAGAGACTTTCTCAATATCGCCGGACGGCGTTTTTCCGGATTGAACATCAAAATATATCCGTGTCAGGTTCAAGGCAGTACCGCCGCTGAAAGCGTGGCAAGAGGCGTTGAATTTTTCAACCGCGCCAACAATGTGGAAGTCATCATCGTCACCCGCGGAGGCGGAAGTATGGAAGATCTCTGGTGTTTCAATGAAGAAAGACTGGTTCGGGCTGTTGCAGCAAGCAATATTCCTGTCATAAGCGCAGTCGGGCACGAGATAGACACCACTATCTGCGACTATGCCGCCGACTTGAGAGTTCCTACTCCGAGCGCAGCAGCTGAGCTTATCACCGGAGACCGGGAAAACGTTGCCAAGCACCTTGATCAACTTAATTTTGCGCTCCAGAGAAATGTTGAATTTGCCATTTCAAGAAATCAATCAAAACTCAACGAAATGCTCCATCGTTTGCGTGAACCAGAGCGTATGCTTTCCAATTTCAGACAGCGTATCGATGAACTCGACAGTTCGATGCAGATACGGAGTATGGATTTTCTCCATACGAAAAAACTCGATGTTGAAAAATTCTCCGTAAAGCTCGACGCTCTTGATCCGCGTAAAATGCTCAACAACGGCTACGTTTTTGTTGCCGAAAGCGCAACCGGAAAACCGGTGACCACAAGCAGAAAAGTTCCGGGAACAAAACTTGACCTTACCTTTGCCGACGGCGTCATGCAAGTCAAAGTCGATGGCAAAAACAGTAAAAATAATAGTAAATCAGCAGATACTGCAACACAAGGAGAGTTATTCTGATGTCAAATATCCCTTTTGAAGTCATAGATTGTCACATCCACCCGATGTTCACCAACCGGTTCGGTGCCAGTCAGGATGAAGCTGTTTTTATCGACGATCTCAAACGCGCCGGAGTCTCAATATCCTGCGGAGCTGTTATCAAACCATCTGAATTCGACTGTGACTGGGAGCATATCAAAAGCTGCAATGATGCAACCTGGGCGTTTCACGAAAAGTACCCCGACTTCTTCTTGGCAGGGTTACAGGTACACGGCAGCTACGTTGAGGAGTCCTGCTGCGAAATCGAAAAATACTACGCAAAAGGAGTTCGCTGGGTCGGAGAGCTGGTCAACTATATCTTGAGAACCGGACGCTACGCCTCGCGCGGCATGATGCAGATTTTTGAACTCTGCCGCGATCTTGGAATGGTGATAAATCTGCATACTGACAGCAATATCACGGAGATAGAACCCGTATTAAAAGCATTTCCGACCCTGAACGTCGTCGTCGCTCATCCGCACGATTTCGATGGAGCAAAACAGCGTTTCGAGTACATCGCAAATTTTCCCAACGCCTATATGGATATCTCCGGCAACGGACTGCAGAGGTATGGAATGCTCCGCTGGGCTGTCGATTGCTGCGGCTGTGAAAAAATCCTGTTCGGTTCTGACTATCCTTTAAACAGCGTCGGAATGTATGTTCAGGGTGTATTGTATGAAAGACTTACCGACAAAGAGCGCGAAGCGATCTTTTCAGGAAATTTCCGCCGCCTGACCGGAATGAACTAAAATGGCAATTTTTCAGCTTAAAAATCTGGTATTTCCGGCAGACACACAAGTGACGGTAACGGTGTTCTGCAACGATCCGGCTGTCCTTAAAAAGATTGAAGCTGGCTACATTTCCGGAGACGGTTGTCATCAGGATCTCTCCATGCCGGATTCGCTGAGAAAATTTGAACCGGTTCCGTTCAACGTTTGCGGAAACAACCTCGATTTCCAGCTCATGTTGCGAGGAGAGGGTTTTCACACCATCAAACTGCAATTTGAAATAGACGGTCAGAGCGATTATGAGTATCTCGAATTCTATTCGCTTTACGATGATCTTTTCAAATTAAATCCGTATAAAGGCAATTTTCACAGCCATACTACTGATTCGGACGGACTGCACTCTCCGCAAAACACGCTTTGCATTGCAAGAGAAGCGGGATTCGATTATGCCGCATTTTCCGAACACAGGCTATACACAGATCACACCGATGAGTTTGAAGGACTCTGCGACCGGCTGGGAACAAAACTGTTTCATGCCGAAGAGGTGCACTCCCTGCCCCGCTGGGTTTGCCATATTTTAAGCATTGGAGCCAATGCCGGAGTTTCCCAGCTGCAATCGTCTGAACCATTTATTGCCGAAGTTGAAAAGGCAAAAAACAACTATACGGAACTTGAACCAGCCCTGCAGAATTACGCCGCCCAGAGCGAAGTCATCACCAAATATATCAAAATGCGCGGAGGCAAAGCTGTATTGTGTCACCCTTACTGGAAACATACCGGCAGATTGAATGTTCCCAAACAGCTTACAGATATTCTTTTCCGTAAAATAGCCTTCGATGCGGTTGAACTTATCACCTGCGAGTACGAAAACAACTCACTTGCCAATGCAAGATACCATGAGCTCGCCGCTGAAGGCAAGGCTCTTCCGGTCATGGCGGGCAATGACTGGCACGGACAAAACGGTGAACGCATGGAGTGCGCTTACAATATATCTTTTGCTGAAGACTGCTCGGAAACAGGCATCATTGATGCCATCGTCAACCGCAGAAACACCGCCGTATTCGGTGAAAATGATCCGATGGTATTCGGAGATTTCAGAATGGTCAGTTATGCACTTTTTCTGATAAAGAATTTCTATCCGGCATACAACTCAGTCTCAGAACAGCTCGGACTTGATATTTTGTGCTCTATCGACAGCGGAGAGTTTTCCTCACGCAGCGCAGAGCTCAAGGCACAGCTCGATCTGATGAAAATGATGCTCAAATACTGACATCCCAATCGCTGCGGTTCTGACGCATTGCCTCGTAAAGAGCAATCGAAACGCTGTTGGCAAGGTTTATGCTGCGGAAAAACTCTCCCGGCATGGGGATTATACGCATCCTGTCCTGATATTTTTCGTAGAATTCGGCAGGAAGTCCGGCTGACTCTCTGCCAAACACAAGGTAGTCTCCGGTCTTATATTCAACATCATAGAAGCTGGTTGTTCCGTGGGTCGAAAAAAAGTGCAGAACAGCCTCGGGATTGGCGTCAAGGAATTTTTCCCAGTCAGGATATACAGTGTAATCAAGTTTATTCCAGTAGTCCATTCCGGCGCGTTTAAGGTATTTATCCTCGAGTGAAAAACCAAGAGGTTCTATCAGATGGAGTTTACATCCGGTCGATACACAAAGTCTGCCGATAGAACCGGTATTCTGCGGTATCTCAGGCTGGAACAAAGTTATATTGAAATTTATCACGCCTCTTTTCTCCTCATAACAAATGCAAAAAGTTCATCACAATCAGCTTGGCCGTTTCCGGCACGCATGGCTCCGCAGCACTCTTTTCCGCTGAGCGGATGGCTGAATTTTTCCGCATAAAAATCACGGTTGCGCTCAAGAAAACGCATAGCGACATCCTCGTTTTCGGCGGTGAATATCGAGCAGGTGGCATAGACAAGTCTGCCTCCGGGCTTGACCGCAGGAGCGTTGTTTTCAAGGATCGCAAGCTGCCGTTCGGCAAAGCTTTGAACATCCCGGGAAGTCAATCTCCATTGCAGTCCGGGATTGCGTCTCCATACTCCTGAACCGGAACATGGAGCATCTACCAAGACTCCGTCAAACTTATGTTTTCCCTTCCAGGCACCGCCATCGTGCGGACGCACAGTTATGTTCGACCATCCGGCACGGCGGGCGCGTTTCTTCAACCCTTCGAGGGCGGAAACCCGGATGTCTCCCGCGGTAATGCTGCCTTTGCCGTTCATCAGAGAGGCAAGGTGCAATGTTTTACCTCCGGCTCCGGCACAGGCATCGTACCAGCGTTCTCCGGCTGATGGTGCACAAGCAAATGTCACGCACATACTTGCAAGATCCTGTACCTCGAAAAATCCCTTCTGGAAACTCTCAAGTCCGGCAAGATTAACTTTTCCGGCATATATCGAAGCCGCGAAATCTTTATACAGATCATACGCTATATCTTTTGCGTCAAACTCATCGAGAACCGCTCTTCTCACTTCAGGAGAACTGAATCGTATCCACATGGGAGGACGCACAGACAATCTCTTCATGTATCCGGCATAATCTTCTGCATCAGGAGTCATCGCGCAAAACTCTTCCGGAGCAAGCATGGATGAACTGAATTTAACCGCGCTTCCAAATATGACAGATGCCTCAAATGCCCGCTCTTCAGGAGTATCGGCTGAAGTATCAGGAACAATTAACTCCGCAACTTGAGCGAGCTCATTGAGCATATCAGGATCACAATTTCCGTCACAAAGCAGAGAAAAAAGTGTCATGGCAGCAATGTCTCTGCGCTGAAGAACTCCGGAATTCCCCTGCTCTATCATATCAAGCACGGTCTGCGGCATCAGAGTACGCAGCCATCCCCAGCGGCGCAATATCGAATAAACACACGTATTGATGAAATTGCGGTCGCGGGAGCCGCACTTGCGGTTCACCCGGTAAAAGTCTCCGAGACTGCGGTCCGGAGGAACGAGACGATCCGAAAAAAGTCCGGAAAGCACTTTGCGGACTGCACTCTCACATGTATTGAAACGGAACGATATACGATCGAATCTGCGCGGAATGTTTTTCATCACAACGGCCTTATTTTTCTGCGTTTACGAGCTCCTGAACGGGAACCTGTTCCCTCATCTGAGCTCTTTGCTGCATCGTCTGCGGAAATCAAATGCTCTTCTGTACGGTCTTCTTTTTCCCGCGTTTTAACAGTACACTTTATCCACCACAAACTTATTTCAAACAAAAGCCACGCAGGAAGCGCCATTGCCAGCTGACTTATAACATCCGGAGGCGTAAGAAATGCGGCAACAATAAAAATCACCGTTATTACCACGGGACGCCGTTTACTCAATGTTTCCGGCGTAACAAGTCCCATCTTTGCCAGCAGCACCAGCACTATCGGGAATTGAAAACTTACGGCAAATCCCAATATCAGCATCGATGACATCGATAGAAAATCTCCGACACCGATAACAGGCTGCAGCCCATTGGTGGCAAAGCTGTAAGAAAACTTCATCACCATCGGCAGTACAACATAAAACGAAAAAGCCGCTCCGGATATAAAGAGAAATGCTGCAGCGAAAGAGAACTTCAGGAGAGCTGATTTTTCGTGTTTGTATAATCCGGGAGCCGCAAAAGAGGCAAGCTGCCAGAATATCCACCAGCTTGCGGCGGCGATTCCGAGTACAAGTCCCATCTGCAGCTGGACAAAAAATGGTTCAAGCGGAGTAAAGTAGTGCAGCTTCATCCCCTCCGGACACACTGTCTTTACCATATATTCAAGACAGTATGGTGCAGCGAAAAATCCGGGAATGACCGTTACAGCCAATCCGGCGAGAGAACGCAATATGACTCCGCGGAAATCCTCAAGCTGATCGAGGATGCTTCCGTTGGGATCTCTCATTATTTCTCTTCTTTGCTCTTATCCTGACTCTTTTCGGAGTCCTTTACCGCAGGCTCGCGGTTGATCTCGTCGATAATGCCGTCTTTGGCATCCTTGAACTCACGGGAGGCTTTTCCCAATGCGCGGGCAACCTCAGGAATACGTTTTGCTCCAAACAAAATCAATACGACAAAACAGATGAGCAAAATCTCACTCATTCCGATACCACCCATTTTTTACCTCACTTTCCTTTTTTTTCAGGGAGAAATTCTATATAGTCTATCTCCACCCTGGTATTGGATTTGGTATATTGGCTGTTTCCTGCGACTCCTATGGCAAACCTTTTGCGGATATCGCGCTTGAAACAGTTTCTGAAATCTTCAAGTACATTGCGCTCCTCGACGACCCACTCCCCTGCCCGGGTTGCTCTGTTACGCATACATATACCGAATACAGTAACAGCTCCGCCGCCGTAACGTTTGAGCAGACAACTGCCGGGACGGCGCATGATCTCCCAGCGGTAACTTATGGTAAACTGGCGGATCGTGTTGCCGTCGCAAATATATATCGCCGCAGCCTGATCATCCGGCTCTTGAGTTCCGGTAAACTTCACCGGTCTTATCACACGCCAGCGCCAACGCATTATCGGAGTCTTTTTGAAATCAAGTCCGGGAGGAGATATCAATGCTATTCCAGAAGAGTTGTTGCATTCCACGACAAGCGCTTTGCCGTCCCTGGCTCCGGAACATTTTTCGACCTTGAATTTACTGGCAGGAATATGCAGTGCAGAACGGCGGATCTTCCATACCGCTTCAAACTCCTGCTTATCTGAAAAATCAAAGACCACCGGTTCTGCCGCTTTGCCGCAAACAGCAAAAGCAAACAAAACTGTCAGACAAATAAATGTCAGAGCCTTCATTTTTCCTGATACCTGCGATAGCGTTTCATGATCTGTGTCACATAACGCCGTGTTGATTTTATTGTTATGCGTGATACAACGTCTCCGTTTTTGACCGGAGGCTTCCACTTTTCCGAACGCCTGATACCTGCATTATACATCGCAAGCGCCAGAACCGTTCCATTGCGGTACTCTGAGTAGCGTTTCATTGCCCGGGCAAGGTACCAACACCCGATCTCAAGGTTTACAACAGGATCAGTAAGTTCTTCTGCCGTAGGAACCGGTTTGCGGTTTATTCGCGCCCAGTCTGCGACCGAGCCGGAAGGAAGAACCTGCATCAGCCCATACTCACCGTGATTTCCTCTGGTGAATGGATCGAAACGGCTCTCCTGAAAAACCACCGAACGCACCAGCTGCGGGTCGAGCTTATGCTTCAACGCCGCTGCGCGTATCTCATCGGAGAAAAGCCGGTCGTTGACCAGCCAGTCGCGCGGAGACTCATCAGAGATCAATCCGACTGCCGCCGCAAGAAAGGCGATCATCGCCAGAACTGCCGGAACAGCTCTGCTTATCTGTTTTCGATCGACCGGCAAAACTTCTCCTTTTTATTTTATTTGCTGTATCCCGGAATACTTCCGCCGTTTTTATCCAGATGTTTTTTGCCTTGAGCTGCGGCAAAATCTGCGATGCGTCCGGCGAGTGCCTGCGGAACATACAAGCTGAGAGTTATGCTTCTGCCGTTGATGTTGGTGCGGAAACTCTTTAAAACATCAGCTCCGAGCTCAGGATCTGCACTGAATAACATTCCTGAAACCATTCCGGCATACATAGGAAGCATTGCTCCGATCTGTCTGGCAGACTCTTCGCTTGTGAAGATGAATTCTGCAGACAACGAGTGATCTGCCAGATTCTTCCCCGCAAATTTGTATATCGCGCTGCCCTTTATCTCTTTATCAACGTAGAACGCCAACCAGGCGACACAGCTGTTTTTGCTGACCTGCTTCACAATTTGTGCAAGCTCTGGAGACATGCCGCGCTTTCCGGCAAGAGCCTCTCGGACATCCCCGGCATGACCGAGCATGATGACATCGGGGGCAACCTGCGCGATTCCGGAACGGTCAGCTCCGTAATACATAGTGCGGCTGCCGACCTTGAAGCTGGAAACAGGCACATTGAGCTTTTTGATCGCAGCAGCAAGATCGACTTTTTTGTTGAGTCCGAGCAGCATCACTCCGTCTCCGCTGAAAGTACAGGCTGCGACGGCAGTATTGATATCCTCGATGGAGCAGCCTGCCTTTTGAGCAAACTCAAGTCTTTTTGCCGCCACCTCAGGTGCATTCAGATGCTTTGCTATCTCCGGACGTTTGAGTACGGTCTGAGGATCGATCCTCACAACCGCGATGCTGTCTGCCGGAACAAATGAAAACACATCTGCTCCGCAAAGAGCCGTGCAGAGAACCAAGACAAGAGAAAGAGCGGCAAAAAGGGCGTTTCTCATCAGGCGTTCTCCTTTTTCTCTTCCATCTTCTTGGGAAGTTTCACTTCGATATGGAGCTCTCTGAGCTGCTTGAGCGTCACCTCTCCGGGAGCGTTCATCATAAGGTCCTCAGCCTGCTGGTTGAAGGGGAACGCGATGACTTCGCGGATGTTCGGCTCATCAGCCAGAAGCATGACCATGCGGTCAACTCCGGGAGCGATACCGCCGTGCGGAGGAGCTCCGAGCTTGAAGGCGCTGATCATGCCGCCGAACTTGGTATCGACCACGGAGCGGTCGTGTCCGGCGATCTCAAACGCTTTATACATAACTTCCGGACGGTGGTTACGGATGGCTCCGCTCGACAGCTCGATACCGTTACAGACAATATCGTACTGCCACGCCAGGATATCCAGCGGATCTTTGGTAAGAAGAGCCTCCATGCCGCCCTGGGGCATTGAGAAGGGGTTGTGGCTGAAGATGGTCGCTCCGGTCTCTTCGTCCTTCTCGAACATCGGGAAATCGACGATCCAGCAGAATTTGAAGACGTTGGGATCGATGAGCTCAAGCTGACGTCCGAGCTCGGGAATGACAGCTCCGCCGATCTTCTCGACCACACTCTGTTTGTCGGCGAGGAAGAAGAGAGCGTCTCCGTCTTCGACCTGTCCGGCGGCTTTGAGTCCGTCGATCACTTCGCGGCTCAGGAACTTGACGATCGGGCTCTTTTCAGTACCCTCAGTCCAGATGATGTAAGCCATGCCTTTTGCTCCGTTCTCCTGAGCGAATTTGATCATATCGTCGAAGAACTTACGGGGCTTGCCTGCGACCTGCGGAGCTTTGATAGCACGGACGACTCCGCCGGCAGCGACGGTTCCGGCAAAAGCTTTGAACTCGCTGTCTTTGAAGAACTCAGAGACGTCGATCATCTCAAGCGGGTTGCGGAGATCGGGTTTGTCCGAACCGAAACGGCGCATCGCCTCGCGGTAGGGAATACGGGGGAACGGAGGCTGATCGAATTTCTTGTTTCCGAATTTTCCGAAGACATCGGCAAGCAGTCCCTCGATGACAGCAAAGATATCATCCTGCTCGACAAAGCTCATCTCGACGTCGAGCTGGTAGAACTCTCCGGGGCTGCGGTCGGCTCTGGCATCCTCATCGCGGAAGCACGGAGCAATCTGGAAATAACGGTCAAATCCGGAAACCATCAGCAGCTGCTTGAACTGCTGCGGAGCCTGCGGAAGAGCATAGAACTTTCCGGGATGCAGACGGGAGGGAACCAGATAGTCACGGGCTCCTTCAGGGCTGCTCGCGGTCAGGATCGGAGTCTGGAACTCATTGAATCCCTGCTCAGTCATATAACGGCGGATCTCGCTGATGACTTTGCTGCGGAGCATGATGTTGTTATGGAGTTTCTCTTTGCGCAGGTCGAGGAAGCGGTACTTGAGACGCATAGCCTCAGGAGCCTGGTCATCTTTGGCGACCTGGAACGGAATGACTTCAGCCTCTCCGAGCATCTCCATGCCGGTTGCCTGAAGCTCGATCTCTCCGGTGGAAAGACGGGGATTGACGGTCTCAGCAGAGCGGGCAACGACATTTCCGTCGAAACGGACAACGGACTCAACACGCCATTTGTCGAGGGCACGGTAGAAATCGCGCTCGGGATCAATGACGACCTGAGTGAGACCGTAGTGGTCGCGCAGGTCAATAAAAATAACTCCGCCGTGGTCACGGACACTGTGAATCCAGCCGCTCAAACGGACGTCTTTACCGACGTCACTTTTGCGCAGCTCGCCGCAATTGTGTGTACGATACATAATGTATTCCTGTCGTTTTTATTTACGATTTGTTTACTGACAATAGTTGTCCAATGTGAAATATAGCACAATCCTGCGATTTTTCCAGTAAAAATCAGCCTCTCGGATGGAATTTCCGGTGAATAGACAACAAACGGCTGCTTTCGATGTGGGTATATATCTCGGTTGTACTGATATCAGAGTGTCCGAGCAGCTCCTGGATCGAACGCAAATCGGCTCCGTTTGCGAGCATGTGGCTGGCAAAACTGTGCCGCAGGATATGCGGATAGATGTTCTTCCTTATACCGCTGCGCTGTGCTGCTATTTTGACCACCTGCCATACCCTCTCGCGGTCAAGTGCCCTTCCGTGATTTGACAGAAAGAGTGCCGGCTCAGTCAAACCTTTCTCTCCAGCCAGAGCCGGACGGCAATCCATGATATAACGTTTAAGAAGACGCAATGCCGGCTTTCCGATGGGAACCACACGGGTCTTTGAGCCTTTGCCTGTCACCCGTATAACCTCCTCATCGAAATCAACCGCCCGCATCGGAAGTTTCGCCGCTTCCGACACCCGCAATCCAGATGAATAAAGCATTTCAAGTATCACCCGGTTCCGCAACTCAAGCGGATCATCAGAGCGGGTCGAAAAAGCATTGAGCAAACGGCTCACCTCCTGCTCAGAAAGAAACTCTGGAAGTATCTTCCACAAACGCGGAGAATCCATCTCCTCTGTAACGTTGCGGGAAATAAGCTCCTCGGAGGTGAGAAAACGGAAAAACATCTTTATCGCCACCAGATGACGCGCGATCGAACTTGACTCAAAATTCCTCTCACGCATATCATCCAGCACATCGAGCAGATCATCGTAGGAACAATCTTCCCACGACCTTTTTCCTGAAGCAAAAAGATAATCGGCGGCAGCTTCTATATCGCACCGGTACGCAGAGCGGGTGTTTGCAGACAGCCCCCGCTCAATAGTCAGGTGCTCGATGAAATAATCTATACCGCGGTATAATGGATTACTTTGATTCATTCAGTTTTTCACCGTGCCGCGTCTGCCGTAACGGTGGCAGTCACGCAGATAATCCACAGCCTCTTCCGCGGTATCGACCAGATGGAAGCGCTCCGTATCTTCGGGACTTATCATACCTTTGGAAACGAGGGAATCTTTGAACCAGTTCACCACTCCCCCCCAGAAATCTTTATCGACAAATATTATGGGGATCATATTGATTTTGCCGGTCTGGACCATGGTCAGGACTTCGCTTATCTCATCGAGAGTTCCAAAACCTCCGGGATAGACGATCACCGCAGTCGAATACTTGAGGAAACAGACTTTGCGGACAAAGAAATAACGGAACGAGAGGGATAAGGTCTGATACGGATTGGGATGCTGCTCCATGGGAAGCTCTATGTTGAGACCAATGGATAATCCGCCTGCTTCAAAAGCACCGCGGGAGGCGGCTTCCATGATTCCGGGACCTCCGCCTGTGACGACTCCGTATCCTGAGTCAACGAGAAGTTTTCCCAGCTTGCGGGCAGAAGCGTAATCCTCATCAGTTTCAGCAGTACGGGCAGAGCCGAACACAGAGACAAGCATTCGATCATGACATCCCATGGAGTCAAAGGACTCCACAAACTCCGACATGATGCGCAATATCCGCCAGGAGTCGGCAGGCATGAAGTCACGGTTGCATTCGGCGGAAAAATTTTGAAAATCGGACATATCACTCATTGCTCGTCTCCTTTTGTTCTATATTTTTACCGGCAGCATCAAAACATGCAAGCGCAGCCTGACGCGCAGCACTGGAACTCTTGGGCGAAAGAAGTTCTTTGACTTCCTGCATATCAGCTTCGACTTGGGCTCGGCGTGAACCTCCGGGCAAAAACGCCTCAACCGCCGGAACGATGTTTTTGGGGCAGAATTTGTGCTGGAAAAACTCAGGAAACACTTCGCGGTTGGCAATAATGTTCACCATCGTGAAAAATCCACGATAAAGACGTACCAGAACCAACGCAACAAGAACCGTTCCCCATCCCATGCGGTAGCCGACAACAAGCGGAAGTCCGGATATTGCAGACTCGACGGTGACAGTTCCGCTCGCGGCTATACCGGTTCCGGCACGCTGCTGCCACTGTGCGGTGTCTCCGACGGTGATGGAAAGCTCGGGTACTTCAGGATGACGTTTTTTGAACTTCTCATAGATCGCACGGCACTGATTGGCTATCTTCTCACGGGGCGTTGACAAATGGAAGTGCAGTTCGGGGTGCTTAGGAGCGAGCTCGGTTATACTCTCAAGCATCGTCGGAAGCAGACGTTTCACTTCGAGGGCACGGCTTCCGGGCAGAAGCAGAAAACTGTTGGGATCGCGGATGATCGATGGGTCACGGCGTTCTGCGACAAGGTCGATAAGAGGATGTCCGACAAACTCAGCCCGCAACGGAGTAGGCTCAAAGACCTCTACTTCAAACGGGAATATCACCAGCATTTTATAACAGATGCGGGCAAGAACGGGAAGTCTCCACTTGGCCCACACCCACAAATGCGGACAGACATACCACACTACTTTTATATTGTTGCGCCACATGGCGAGAGCGAACAACAAATTGAACCCGGGATAATCGATAAGGATAACAGCATCCGGACGCTCTTTTTTTGCCTCGCGCACCAGATAGAAAAATATCCGGATAAAGGTAAAAAGCATTTTGGTGACTTCAAAAATTCCGACAACGCCGAGCTCGGTCGAGTCAACTTTTACCGGAATTCCTGACTCCATCATCTTGGGACCGCCCATACCGGTGAAGGAAATTTCTTCGTTGTTCTCTCTGGCTATATCGCGAAGTTCCTGTGCCAAACGAGCTCCGTATATATCTCCGGAAGTCTCTCCGGCAAGTATCCAAATGTTTTTCATAAACTCCTCTCGGGTTGTTCAGGTATAGATTCTTCAATAAAATAACCCTTCTCCCCTGTTCTTTCAAGCAGAAAACCGTGAAAGTAGCCGAAAGTTTTGCATTAAACTATTGAAAAACACAAAGAGCGGAGTTATCTTATAGTCAAGTCAAAAAAGCGTTCCCGTAGCTCAGCTGGATAGAGCGACTGCCTCCTAAGCAGTAGGTCGATGGTTCGAATCCATTCGGGGACGCCATTTTTTTGCCCAAACAGGCAAAAAAATAACGGCTCCGCAGGAGCCGCTTCACGCGGCGCAGCCGCTCTTCACTCAAAAGGCGAAGCCTTTTCTTCACATCTTCACAAAAAAGCGCCACCGCCCCCAGAGATACCCAACTACTTCCGGAATAAAAAAAATCCCGGGCGGCAATTCATCTGCTCCCGGGATTTCGTATTACTCACGACCGCCGCGGCGCAGCCGCTCTTCACTCAAAAGGCGAAGCCTTTTCTTCACATCTTCACCAAACTCCCCTCACCAAAAAACGCAAACCCGCTTTCAGAACAAAAAAATCCCGGGCGGCAATTCATCTGCTCCCGGGATTTCGTTTCACAAGACTCAGTCAAGATACTTTATCTGACGCAGTTTGATTTTTCCGGTAAACGGATTGCAATCAAATGTTGCACGCAGTTTTACCTGTCCGGTGATATCGTCGAGGTAAATCGTCTCCGAGCCTTCAGTTACCATGTCAAATGTTCCGAGCGTGGTATCATGCGGAGTGCTTGCGTCGCCGTTCTGCTTGATCTTGGAAACCTGCACTCCGCCAACGTCACGGATGGTCTGCGCCACGATATCAACATGGAACACCGTCACCAGCGCAGAGTCAGTTTTGACCAGAGGCATGAGTTTACCGATAAACTCCTCGCGCGATGAGTCAGTCGGAAAATTGCTGTCGAATTTTCCGTCATACAGATTGGCGATCTGCGAACGGCTGGTCAACACTCCGGAGTTTTCAGCAAAGACCGAAATAAATCCGTTGCGGACTCCATCTGTCACCTCTTCAAAAATCGTCTTGTTTTTGGAGTCATTGCCTCCGGTAGATGATACCGTCTCGGGGTCGGTGTGTTTGACGAGACTCAACAGCATCTCATCAAAGATCTTTTTATCTGTGTCCGCACCAACGTAATCAAATCCGGGAACGCTGGCTCCGCGAAGCATATTGACGTCGAACATTCCCCAGCTTACGGCGTACGGGGTGACTTTGACCGTATCGAGGATAGCGGCATCGCCCTCTTCGTACGGAGTTCCGGCAAATGTGCCTCCTGTGAGATAGTCATACATCTGCTGAGGGGTCACTGATGAACCCTGCAGATTGATGGTCTCCCACGCGGCTCCGCGGTGGATGAGTCCGAGCTCCCACATGCTCTTCATTTGACCGTTGCGGATGTAGGCGGTGGATATACGCTCGTTATCAGATTTTCCGCGATAAGCCGGATCATTCGCTGTCTCAAGGTCTCCGGCAAGAGTGCTTCCGGACGCTCCGTTGGTCGGCTTCGAGGGATCGGCGTAATCATTCTTTGAACCGCTCACATCTGTCGGCAGATGAGTGGCAGGGTCAAAGGTTATGGAAAGCGACGATCCGGCAACGGAAGCTCCGTTCACCGACACAACAGGAACAAATACCCAGTCGGACTTCTTCCAGTTCTCTCCGGTCAGAGTCGGACTGCTGTAATTCGTATCTATATTGAGGTTCTGACGCGGGTCTTTTGCAGACATATTGGCAACGGTGAAGTGCGCGCTGTCTTTAGCTTTGCTCAGGGCATCGGCGTCTGCCATTGAAACCGCAAGCGTTTGCGCCGCTGTCGGAAACTTCACAAGGTCAACGTTACTTCCGCCGCTTGAAAGAACGACTGGAGCCTTGAAGGTAACATATATATTTGTTACTTTCAACTCAAAGTCATCGATATACTCGCCGGTTTCAAGACCGGCAAGGGTAACTTTTGCTCCGAGCGGATCTCCGGTTCCGGAGGCGTTTTCATAGCTCGTGGACACGGTGGCATAGTATCCTCCATTGCCAGAGCCTTTTTTGAACTCGATGGACTTGAAATCGACTTTGCCGAAATCTATTCTCTGATCAAAGGTAAGTTCACGGTCGGTCTGGCCTCCTTTGAGCTTGGCGGTTCCGGAAACCTGAATACCGATCTCAGAAAGTCCGCAGCTGAGTTTACCGACGATCTCGCTTTCAGTCATCTCGCTGAGCTTTTTGCCGGATATAACGATATTACCGTAGATATCAACGAGTTCAGCCGCTGCTCCGGGAGTAAACTTGATGTCGATATCCTGTGATGCCGCCGGGGCAAGCAGGGATGCGGTGAGCTTGGATGTCAGTGCAAGCTCATTGACATAAAGCGTGCGCTCGTTTCCGGTATAAGTCGGAAGCGTCGTCATATCAATGCTCCAGCTTGCGGGATCAACATCGCTGGCAGGAGTGTTGTCTTCGTCGCAGTAATCAAGGAAGTTTGCCGCAATCTGCTTGCGGCGGTTTTCGAGATTTGCAAACGACGCCGGATCATTTGCTATCATACCGAGGAAGAACAATCCAGCCTTCTTATCGGCATCATTGTAATTCTTTTCCTGATAATAACCATGGTCGATATTGGCTTTTGAGGTTGCTCCGGTTTTCTTTGCATCCACGAGCTCGTCGAAGGACAGGAACGATATGCGTTTTCTGGCTTCGGCGGGGTCAAGCAGATTTTTTACCTTCTCGTCTGCGTTTGAACCTGTCACAACAGGAGCCTGGGCAAGATTGTAACGGTGGCAGTAGTAAGGCACTCCTCCGTTGCGGATCATAAATACCTCAAGGTCTCCGGGAGCTGCTCCATCGCTGAAGAAACGCTGGGCAAGGTCGAAATCCTTTTTGGATATCTTTTTGTAAGCCGCATAGAAGTTGAGCGGTGCAGAGGCAAGATAAGTGCTGTCAACACTGTCTTTGCCGACAAACGAGATATCATTCACCCACTCGGTCGAAGTACCTCCGGACATCCTCTGGTCTCCGTTGATATAGTAGGCGTAATTTATCCTTGTCGATGACTCGGGAGGCAGCACACGGTAGGCAAATCTACCGACTATCGGCTGGTAAGTCGTGGCTCCGTCGCTAACACTCTTACCGGTCACGTAAACCCAGTTGGGCTCGCGGTCAGTAGTATTGTAGCGGGTCTCATAACTTGTCTCGCCGGCAGACTTGGCGTCAGTTCCCCCGTAATTGACTCCGATATACGGAGTTCTGAACGGAAGGAGTGTGTCAAGGTTATCCTTGTGCTCAACCTTACTGTCGCGGCTGGTCACGATGGAAAAATCCTGCGGCAAAACATTGGTTGTTCCGCTTCCGCCGAAGGGGGCGTTGACGCTGTCCCAATGCTGGTCGCGGTATCTCAATATAGCTGAGGAAACGTGATTGATCGCCGATTGCGCCAGCACTTTTGCCGCGCTGCGGTTGCTGTTGTTGGAAGCTGACTTCTGACTCTGGAGCGACTCCATGCTGAATGACACGCAGAGCATTATCATCAACGCCAGAAAGCCTATGGCGAATAAGAGAGCTACGCCGCTCTCACCTGTCTTTTTACGGAGTGGGTGCTGCATCGCTTACCTCATAAATTGGTTTTTCCACATCTTCAAAACTTATCACACGGCTGAAAACATACTCGTGTGCCATCCTGAACTCTTTAGCCTTGGCAGGCTCGGTCGCATTCTTTCCGTCGAGATCTTCGTACCAATGTCTGCGGTTTTCTTTGTTGTCGAACATCTTTAGTGTCACCTCGACTGCGACGGGGCGGTTCGGCTTTTCCGCAGCCGTTATCAGAGCTTTGAAAGTCAATGCTGAAACCGCAGGAATTATGACCTTTTCGTTTCCAGTCACCGCAGGAAGAGTATTCCACGCAGTTCCTGCCGCAACAGTCATATCCTTGACCCGCTGGGAGTGCAGAACCAGCTTGCCCTCATCTTTGTTGTAGCTGAGTTTTACCACATGCAGATTATCAAGATCGCTGTGGTCAGCAGCATTGGCGGCGCCTGAAAAGTTACGGGTACTGTGGGTATAAAACGTGCAGTTATCGGCAGAATTGGCTTTGTCTCCGATGAAAAAACCTATATTGTCGCGCACAGACAAGCTGCACTGCATGAGGTCGGTTATCAAATTCATCGCCACGCGGGAGTTCTCAAACGCTTCATTGCGCTCACGCAGAGTCTTCCATACCTGCCTCGTTCCTGAGAAAAAGTTCAGAAGAAGCGTCAGCAGCACCAGAAACACACCCATCGAAATAAGTATTTCTATGAGAGTGAAATGTTTGTTTTTAATATATTTTTTCATCATGCACCTCCGGTTCCCGGCTGAGATGCCGCCACTTTGAGTTCGAGCTGGGGGTTCATAACATCCATCACGAATACCTTTTTGTTGCGCTCGGCATAAGGTTTGTCAACAGGCCAACTCAGCTCAAGATACACCCGGACTCCGTACCTGTAATCAAGCTCAACGTTTTTGGAAGTTGTTCCGCTTCCTCCCTGAGATGTAACTCCAGTGCTCTCGGCAAAAGTCACCGGAACTTTTGCTGCCCAGACATACCCCTGAAGCTGAGTATCGGCAACAAGCTCACCTCCGGTTTCGCTTTCTCGCACTGCCATATAACAGAAAACCTGCGGTATCGCTGTCGTACTGCTCTTATAATAGAGTCCGGACTCCTTTTTCGCTGAGGTATTGCCGCTGAGCGTGAAATAACTGTTCTTATTGGCATCCCAATCGGTTATATTGAGAGCAGTCGATGAGTCGTCGTTGGAAAGCGCTCCTTTGAGTCCGAGAGAATCCAATGTAATGCTTTCTCCGCTCTCGTATTTGTTGCAAACAAATGCCTTATAAACTCCGAGAACATATTCAGCAGCATCGGCGACATTGTTTTCGTTGATTGCAGCCTTTTTGGCGTTGACTCCGACGCTGAAAAGTCCGAGGATACCGGTTATTCCGAGGGAAATCACCACCATCGCAAGCGCGATCTCAACCATGTTGAAGAAGTGTTTTTTCATTGCGCACCTCCCGTTGAAGTTGAATCTTCGTCGGATACATATTCCACCCTGCCGGTGAACGGATTGAGCTTCAGCTGGCGGAAGTCTTCCGGCTTTTCGGTTTTCAGGGTCGTTCCCGCCACACTTCCGGATGCAATAACAAGATACATCTCGTTGTTCACGCTCTCACCGGTGGGTTTGAATATAACAGATGATTTGCCTCCGATACCATCGGCGGTTAAAAATCCCGTAACGTTTCCGTTCAGCTCGGCATCGTTGAAGTTTTCTGCTGCCTTATCTGAACCTGCTTTGAGCACAGTAGCGCGCGCCTCGGCAAGGTAGGCTCCGTCCGGTCTGTTGAGGTAACTGTCACTTATCCAACGTTTGAAAACAAAATTGGCTCCGTCGGTAGTGGTCACTTCGGCAAGACGATAGCCTCCGTAAGAATACTCTCTGACATCCGCGTGGCAATCTGCATTGGGAAATACCACAGCCACATAGCAGTTGCGACTCACCGCCGTTGACTGTCCCTGTTCAAGGGCGATCTTGATATTGGATGCCATAACATCCAGCTTGTTGTTTCCGGTCATCCTGCTGAATGCAGGCAAGGCGATGGTCACCATCAATCCCATCAATCCCATCACCAGCAGCAGCTCGATGAGCGTAAAACGTGTTTTTATACTTTTATTCATAGCTGATTTTCTCCTGAAATCACAGTCGTCTTGCGTATTATACAACTTGATTTGCATTTTTTCAAGCTCGCACACGCGTGTAATATAAAAAAAACAGTAAGTTTTTTCGTTTTATGCAGAAAAAGAGGAAATTCACTGTATTTTCATCGAGTGGATCACTCTTGAAAGAGACTTTATTTTCCATACAGCAAAGTTTGCGACGCAAGACTTTGATACACAAATACGGCAAATCAATCAGAGAAAAACAATGAGCAATGTCGCACTAACTATCAATGCAGAAATGATCATTGATATCACAAGAGAGCGGTTTCCGCAAGCGACTGGCTCCGGAGCTTTTTGTTCAGGCAACGCTGCACTCACAGCTCCTGCAAAAGCCTTCCATCTGCCAGACTTCTGGTAATACTCATAAGAGAGTCGGTCAAGCTCACGAGAGGATTGCTCGTCGCCGAAATCAACAGCCTCAACGGACTCTTTCTGCTTTGAAAGGAACTCCATGAATTCAAGGGCTTCGGTACGCTTGCGCTCAAGATTTTCCAGCTCAGCCGCAACCTGGGAATAATCCTGTCGGATCCTTCCGGCAAGTTCTCGCTTGACGCTTTCCAACGGATTGGACACCACAGCTGACCGGGGAGATGTCACGGGAAGTTCACGCAAAAGCGCCGCCTGCTCTGCTTTTTCCGGCTCAACTGAAGCTTGAGAAGAGTGTTCGCTGTCTGCAACCGCAGTGCTTTGCCTATCCGCCTGCTCACGGCGAAGCTGTTCGCGGATGTTTATCAAATTATCGCTGATAAAATTGTCCCTTGACATGGATATCTTGTCCTCAGGAGTTTTTCAATCAGTAACGGACAAGCTGTGCACCCCAGACCAGACCGCTGCCGAAACTCGCCAGCAGAGCAAGATCTCCGCGCTGGAGTTTTCCGGTACGGACGGCTTCATCAAAGCCGATTGCGACAGATGCCGCACTGGTGTTTCCGTAACGGTTGATATTGCAGATGACCTGATCTTCGGTTATTCCGAGACGCTTTGCAACAGCCTGAATAATGCGGATATTCGCCTGATGAGGAACTACGACTTTGATATCTTCTGAGATGGTTATTCCGGCATCAGCTTCGACTTTGCGGCAAGCTGAAACCATGGCATTGACCGCCAGCTTGAAGGTCTCCTGGCCCTGCATGTGGATAGCGTGAAGCTTGGCATCGACAGTCTCGTGACTTGCGGGATTGACGCTTCCGCCTCCCGGAAGTTTCAATATATCCGACCAGTTACCATCGGTATTCATGTCGCTTGCGATCAATCCTGAATCGCTGCCGTCATCGACATTTTCAAGAAGAATGGCTCCGGCACCGTCTCCGAAAAGAACGCAGGTACTGCGGTCCTCCCAGTTGACGATCGTGGAAAGTTTTTCAGCTCCGACCACCAGAACATAACGGTATTTTTTATTGGCAACCATGAGCGAAGTTCCGGTCTCAAGAGCCGAGAGAAATCCGCAGCAGGCAGCCGAAAGATCAAAACAGAATGCCTTGGACATCTGAAGTTTGCGGTGAACGTTGGCTGCGGTACTGGGAAAGGTGTAATCAGGAGTACAGGTCGCAACGATAACCGCTCCGACCTCGGACGCATCAACTCCCGCAGCTTCAAGCGCCTTGCGGCATGCCGCAGCTGCCATATCGCTGGTTACTTCGTTTTCGGCAGCAATATGACGCTCGGATATTCCGGTACGGGTGACGATCCACTCATTGTTGGTATCGACCATCTTCTCAAGGTCAGCATTGGTCAACACACGTTCAGGGATATAAGAACCGGTTCCGGCAATCTTGATACTCATAGTGACACTCCCAATATATTTGCTCCCCACCGGTGTCGGCGAGTAGATTATTAACCTGCGTTTTCGGCTCCGAACTCGATGCCTGCCGCCTTGATTTTCTCGACGATCATATCATTGAGTCCGAATTTGACGCAATCACCCGCGACCCTGATGGCATTGAGCACAGCCTTGGGATTGGATGAACCATGTCCGATAATAACAATACCGTTCACGCCAAGCAGCGGAGCTCCGCCGATCTCATCAGCAGAACCGAATGCTTTGAGTTCATGAAAGGCATTTTTTGCCAAACTCGCACCGATCAGGCGGATGGCATTTTTGCTCAACACAAGCTTGAGCCAGTGAATTGTACTTTTTGCGAGACCTTCAGCTCCTTTGAGCAGAACGTTTCCGGCAAAACCGTCGCTGATAAGAACGTTTGCCGCTCCCTCAAAAATGGTATCGGCTTCAACGTTGCCGGCAAAGTTGATGGGCAATTCACTCATGCGCTTGAAGGTCTCTTTGGTGAGCTCACTGCCTTTGCTGTCTTCGCCGCCGACGCTGAGAAGTCCGACTTTCGGAGACTGCATCTTGAAGAGATACTCTGCATATATACTGCCCATAACGGCAAACTGCAGCAAATTGAGCGGAGTGCAGTCGGGATTCGCTCCGGCATCGACCAGAAGAAAACGTCCATCCTGAGCAGGCATACAGGCAGCAAGCGCGGGACGGTCAACTCCAGGCAGAGAACGCAGGATCACCTTAGTCGCAGCCACAGTTGCTCCAGTATGACCTGGGGTCACCATGGCATCGACCTCTTTGTTTTTCAGCAGCTTTGCGCAAACAGTTATACTGGAGTCCTTTTTCTGGCGCAGTGAAATAGTCGAAGGATCAGACATTTCACAAACGCTCGCAGCATGAACCACGGTAATCCGCGGATTATCGGTCAAGCCATACTTATCGAGGTAGAACTGCACCTTTTCGGCGTGTCCGACGAGAACATATTCGTACTCAGGATACGCTTCCAATGCCAGAGACAAACCCTCGACAACTACTCCGGGAGCAAAATCGCCCCCCATTGCGTCAACTGCTATCTTCATAAGTCAAAAATGCCGCATCAGTGATGCGGCAAAATCAATATTACGCTTCGACGTTGAGAACCTGTTTGCCGTCATAGTATCCGCAGGCCTTGCAAGCACGGTGCGGCATGACGGGAGCTGAACAGTTGGTGCAGAAAGTCGCCTGGACGCCCTCGTAACGGTTTGCGGCTTTGCGCTGACGGCGCTGCATACGGGAAGTTTTTCTTTTCGGAACTGCCATTTTTAGATATCTCCTTTTATTATTTTGGCCATTTGCTCAAAAAAAACATCACTTTTTCACAAACAAGTATGTTGCAATCTTTAGAATATAGCACACAATCAATTATTTTCAAGCGGCAAGCGGCATTTACCGCATACAAAAATTCACTTTTTATCTTTTATGAGCCATGCACAGGTCATTGCAGGCAAAACAAAGACCAGCAAAACCGCAAAAAGAAGCATGTAACTCGATGCACCGTAAACCTTGACTCCATCGATGATCCTCGCCGGATATATTCCGATGAGGAATCCGGCAAGGTCTCCGAAAATGGCAACTGCCATATAGTTCCCGAAATTCATCGCGCCTGCGGCAAGTCCGAAATCGCTGTCAGGATTTATCTCCCTGAGCAGCGGAATGGTCAATGCTGACATGGTCGCAGTAGCCGCGAGCAGACAGAACAATAATGCGGAAAAAAACTGACTGCCGCCGACAAGAAGCATGATGATCTGTCCGGAAAATACCGAGAAGGATATGATAGTCGCGCCTCGGCAGAATACTGCCTTGCGTCCTCCGCAGAGAGCACTGAAATACGCCTGAAATATTCCGGAAAATGCCGCGATGATGCCGGTCACAGAAAAAACCATCGCCGCTCCGGATGAAGTGAAGCCGGAAAAGTCCTCAAGATACTTTTTGCCGATAACCGTCTGCACCACGTAGAATAATCCGAAATTCACCCAGTTGAAAACCCAGATATACCAATTTCCCGGACGGCGGATGACCTCTTTCACAGAACCGAACCTGCAGTCGGAATTTCCGTCGAGTTTTTTAATTCCGAGCGACATAAGTATCCACACGATGTAGAGGACACTCAACGCGCAACCGACAGACAGCATGACCTTTTTCCAGCCGAAAACCTCTTCAGCGGCGGTCAACGGAGCGTTTGCAACCACGCCTCCGGCAAAACCGATGATAAGATTGACAGCGAGCGCCATGCTGAATTTATCAGGAAAAGTTTCCATCGTCATCTGCACTATACTCAGATAAATACAGCCCGCGCCGAGACCGGTCAGCAGACGGCAGATGTATGCAAGCTGAAAACTTCCGGCAAGCGGAAACAGCAATGCTCCGAGCACAAAGAACAATCCTCCGAGGCGGACGCTCTTTATCCAGCCGAAGCGTCCGATACCCAACCCCACTATAAGCTGAGCTATCGCGTAGATATAAGTGAATCCAGAGCCGAGAGAAGCGACTCCTGATGCCGATAGATCATACTCCTGCTGAAGCTGGTTGAAGAGAGCTCCGGGGATCGCTGCCCGCTGAAAGTTGACAAAAAAATACATCAATGACGCGAGCACCAGCAGCAGTACCTGACGCCATCTTACATTTTGTGACATTTAAACAGTAGTGACCCTATATTTTGCTTTCACTTTTCATTGCTATATAATATAGCATCAGGCTGCCCCCTTAACAAGCGGGGTTCAAAAAAAAAAGGCTCTGTTCTCGACGAAGGTAGGTAAAAGCAAATAAAAAAGTTTTTTCGCTTTTCTCCTATGAGAGACTAAATTTCAAGTGTTGTTTGCAAAAAAATTGTAAAAAATTTAATAA